>DASRKU010000457.1:0-8290 GCA_035648815.1 Verrucomicrobiia bacterium
CTGTGCAAGGCGCGCCTCGCATCGTGAAGCCTTTGATTGGCGCGGTGGACGGGGCGCCCCTTCGCCGGGGTGATCTTGCCGAATGGCGGCGACTCGCGGCAACGATGGACAGTGTATTGCTCGCGCAAGGGCAGGGGCCGATTTATGTCCTGGCCAGCAGCACGACGATCAACTCTTCGGACCTGCTGTCGGTTAATCGTTCCTTGGGCGAACATTATATCACTCCCGGTTTTGTCCGCTATTCCGCCGAGATCGACAGGCGGGATGGTTTTCCAGCCGAGTTGCTAAAGGCAAAATACGTGATGGCAGCCGATCCCGTTCAATTGGATTTCGATCCCGCCGAACAGCAAATTATCGCGGCGCCGGAAAGGGAACTTTTGGAAGGTTCGGGAATCGCAGGCGCATTCCAAAAGCTGCCTTACGAGTTCGTCCTGGATGGCGGAGTCAAAGTCTACATTTTTCAGAAGGTCCGGAATTTCACTGACCTGGAGATTCACTATCTGTCCGACGAGTTGCGAAAGGCCCATCCGGATCGGGCCTATATCTATTTGCCTCCGCAGGACGACAAGAGATCGATGTAAGCCGCGCGTGCGCATATGACTCATAGTGCCCATACGCAAGGTTGGCTGCTGCTTCGGATGATATCTTCAGCACTGGCACTGATGGCTGTTGCCTCGGATGCCGACTCTTCGGTCGTGTATCCGCTCAAAGTGAGCGTGAATGGCCGTTACCTGGTCGATCAGCACAATGTTCCGTATTTGATGGCCGGCGATTCACCGCAGTCGCTGGTGGCGAATTTGTCCGAGGCGGATGCTGGACTTTACATTGCCGATCGGGCCGCGCGGGGGTTTAACTCGCTGTGGATAGACGTGCTTTGTGATACGTACGTAGGGACTCGTCCAAATGGCAGCGCGCTGGATGGCACCCTGCCGTTTACGAACACGATTCCAAACACTGCTTCATACGATCTGACGACTCCCAACGAGGCCTATTTCGCGCACGTGGATCGGCTGATCAATCTTGCGGCACAGCACGGTTTACAGGTATTGGCCGGCCCAAGCGAGACGGGTGGCTGGCTGCAGACGATGCGCGATAACGGGACCGATAAATGCAGGGCCTATGGACAGTATCTGGGCAATCGCTACAAAAATTTTCCCAATATTCTCTGGATTAGCGGCAACGATTTTCAGACCTGGCAGACGGCATCGAACGACGCGGTGGCCGTGGCCGTCGCGCGAGGAATATTGGACAACGACACGAACCACCTGCACACGATTGAGCTGGACTATCGGGTGAGCAGTTCGCTGGATGATCCCAACTGGGCTTCGATTGTGGGTTTGAATGGCGCTTATACGTATTTGCCGACGTATGCGGAGGTGCTGCACGCTTATGGGCACTCGGCCACGACGCCCGTGTTCCTGGTGGAGGCCAATTACGAATCTGAAACCAATCCCCTGACAGACGGAGGCTCGACGCGCAATCTGCGGTTGCAGGAGTATTGGAGTCTGTTATCGGGAGCCAGCGGGCAGTTGTATGGGAACCATTACACGTGGTCTTTTTTCCTGGGGTGGCAGACCAACCTGGACACGGTGGGGGTCAAGCAGTTCGGCTATGTGAAGGCGCTGTTTGATTCGCGGCCCTGGTACAACCTGGTTCCCGACACCTCCCATGTGGTGGTGACGCAGGGTTACGGGACATTCTCCAGCACCGGGAGCATCGATGCCAACGATTACGCGACGGCGGCGAGCACCCCGGATGGAATGTTGGTGGTGATGTATATGCCGACAGTGCGGACGGTGACGGTCGATATGTCGAAGTTGAGCGGGGCAGCGATGGCCTGGTGGTATGACCCGGCCAACGGAAGTTTTATCCAGATTTCGGGTTCGTCCCTTACGAACAGCGGCGCGCAAACCTTCACGCCCCCGGGCAACAACGCGGACGGGGACGGCGATTGGGTGCTGTTGGTGGAGACGGATCCTGTGCCAATTCCGGGAGAGCCGATCATACCCATTTTTCTTCAGCAGAACTATGCGACTCCGCAGACGCCGCAATCCGAGGTTTCGGTTGCGTACACCGGCCTGCAATCTGCCGGAGACGCGAATGTGCTGGCGATAGGATGGTTCGATACGGTGGCCAACATCAGCGCCGTCACGGATTCATCAGGCAATGTCTATCAGGCGGCGGTCCCGACGCAGAGAGGCAATGGAATAAGCCAGGCCATTTACTACGCGAAAAACATCAAAGGCGGAACCAACACGATCAGAGTGACGTTTGATCAGCCGGTCAGCTTTGCGGATGTGCGAGCGAGTGAATATTCCGGATTGGATCCGCAAAACCCGTTTGACGCCGCCGCCGCCGCGGGCGGGAACGGGAACAGCGCGGATAGCGGGTCCGTGATCACCAGCACAAAGTATGAGCTGCTTTTCGGGGCGGGAATCAGCACGAGTCCTTTCATTGCCGGGGGCAATGGATACGGTCAGCGGGTGATTACTTCCCCGGCGGGGAACATTATCGAGGACAAAGTCTCGGGCGGTCCTGGCGCGTATACGGCGACCGCGACCCTCGCCGGCTCGAATGATTGGCTGATGCAAGTGGCGGCGTTCAGACCGAAGATTTCAGTGTTGGATTTGCCGCCGCAGCTCCGGATTTTTCTGACACAGGCGGGACTTACGCTGCAAGAGAGCAGCACCCTTGCGCCGGCGAATTGGATCGATTCAACGCGCCCGGTCCAGGTCGTGGGCGGCCTGAGCCAGACGATTATTTCGCCGTTGCTCGGCCAGCAGTTTTTCCGGTTGAAATCCGTCACGGGCACGGCGCCGCCCCGGGTGCGCATTTCGCTGACCGCAAGCAACACGGCGGTCGTTGAGTGGCCACTCAGGAACCTGAACGCGGCCGTGGTTGCCTGGCCCGTCACGACAGGGTTTTCGCTGCAACACATCACCGACCTGGCGAAGACCAACTGGGCCCTTGTGGCGAACCCGATTCAGACTGTTGGAAACGAGTACCAACTTCTCGTCTGGCCTCTGCAGGGGCAGCAGTTTTACCGCCTGACATCCGGAGTCACCGTGCCGCAATTGCGCATCTTTTTTGTATCCCAGGACAGGGCGGTCCTCGCCTGGCCGGCCAATGGAGCCGTCTTTACACTGCAGCAGACCGCAACGCTAACCCCGCCGAACTGGGTGGATGCGACAAACAGGATCCAAGCGGTCGCCGGCGAAAACCAGGCCCTCATTTCGCCGCTGGCCGGTTCGCAGTTTTATCGCTTGAAATATCCATGAAGAATAGTCCAGGTTCTGAACGGTCGCCAGCAATTATGGCTTCCATGGGGGAGCATGATCGGGGTCGGAATGGGGGGAAACCCCAATTGCCTGCCGGGCGGTTTTGTGTCATTCAGAACCATGAGAATGAATTGGCGAGGGCGCATCGCGTTAATTGGGTTGGCTGCAATTGGAGTATTGATTGCGGACGCGAACGGGACCCCGGTCTATCCTGTAGAGAAAAGCGCCAATGGACACTATCTTGTGGATCAGAACAATGTCCCCTATTTAATGATGGGCGATTCGCCGCACACGTTGATGGTGAATTTGTTGGAGGCGGACGCCGCCACATTTTTTGCCGATCGCAGCGGACGAGGCATTAATACCGTATCGATTTACGTGCTATGCACGTCAGCCACCGGCGGGCGGGCCAATTGCAGCACGATCGACGGCACGTTGCCGTTCACAAACAAGATCCCCAGCACTTCCACATACGATCTGACGACACCCAACGAGGCGTATTTCGCGCACGTGGATCGGGTGATCAATCTTGCGGCGCAATACGGGCTGCAAGTCTTGCTCGATCCCGCCGAAACCGCCGGTTTTCTGCCGACGATGCGCAACAACGGGACTACTAAGTGCCGGGCTTACGGACAGTATCTGGGAAATCGCTACAAGAATTTTCCGAACATCATCTGGATAAGCGGCAACGATTTTCAAACCTGGCAGACGGCGTCAGACGATGCGCTGGCGCTGGCGCTGGCCAGAGGGATATTGGACAATGACACGAACCATCTGCACACGGTTGAATTGAATTACATGGTGAGCAGTTCGCTCGATGATCCAAACTGGGCTTCGATTGTGGGTTTGAATGCCGTGTATACGTATGCCCCGACCTATGCGGAGGTACTTCAAGCTTATGGGCAATCGCCGACGATGCCGGTGTTTATGGTGGAGGCCAATTATGAGTCGGAAAAGGATGCCGGGACCGATGGAGGGTCGACGTACAATCTGCGGTTGCAGGAGTATTGGACGATGCTGTCGGGAGCCAGCGGGCAGTTGTATGGGAACCATTACACCTGGCAGTTTATCCCCGGGTGGCAGACCAATCTGGCGACGGTGGGGACGAGGCAGTTCGGCTATGTGAAGGCGCTGTTTGAACCGCGGGCCTGGTATAACCTTGTTCCGGATACGTCCCATGTGGTGGTCACGCGAGGTTACGGAACTTTCTCCAGCAGCGGGAGCATCGATGCCAATGATTACGCGACAGCGGCGAGCACGCCAGACGGAACGCTGGTGATGGTGTATATGCCGACGAGACGGACAGTGACAGTGGATATGTCGAAGTTGAGCGACGACGCCGTGGGCTGGTGGTATGATCCGGCCAGCGGAAGTTTTATTTATATCTCGGGTTCACCATTTACGAACAGCGGCACGCGGACTTTCACCCCTCCGGGCAACAACGCGGACGGCAACGGCGACTGGGTGCTGGGTTTGGAGAAGGATGCCGACCCGCCGCCGGTTTTTCTCGACATTTCAATGGCCGGACCGGGCACGAACGGGGTCGTCATTAGTTTTAACACGGTTTCAAACGACATATACGATATTCAAATCTCGGCTGACCTAACGACTGGCACCTGGGGTCCTCTTGTGACAAACATCCCGGGCATCGACGGCATTGTTCAGTACACCGACACAAACGCGCCGGCGCAGCAGATCCGATTTTACCGAGTCAGAGCGGATTTTTAACCCAAAATAAAAGAACAGAAATGCAATTTGAGCCATGCAAACTTGCAGGCGCATTTATTTTGGAATTGACACCCAACGAGGATTCCAGGGGATTGTTCGCCCGCACATTCTGCGCGAGGGAATTTGCGGAACACGGGCTGGCCGCTTCGTTTGTCCAGTCCAGCGTATCGGTGAACCGCAAGCGCGGCACGTTGCGCGGACTGCACTATCAACTGCCGCCGGCGTGCGAGGTCAAGATCGTGCGCTGCACGGCGGGGGCTCTTCATGACGTCATTGTCGATCTCCGCCCTGATTCTCCCACTTATCTCCAGCACGTTGTCGTGGAACTCACGGCCAGGAATCGGAGGGCCTTGTATGTGCCCGAGATGTTTGCCCATGGATTCCAAAGCCTGGAGGACGACACCGAAGTGCTCTACATGATCGATGAATTCTTTGCTCCGGATAAATCGACCGGAATTCGGTATGACGACCCCAGGCTTGGAATCTGCTGGCCATTGCCGGTCGTTGCCATGTCCGAAAAAGACCGCAAGTGGCCATTGATCGATGCCTGAAGCTTTAACGCTACGTTGCATTAGTCCAATGATTAAGTTTCCTGCCGGGATCAGGCCAGTATTGGACGCTCCCGTTTACTTGTGCTAAAGTAGGCGGCATTACCTAAATAGCTAACTACCGCAGTCTCGCATTCATATGATGTTTACGTCTTACGTTCATACAGATCGTGGTGTGCTCAGACGGTTCATTTTGCCGGTCATGTTGGGTTGGGTCCTGTTGGGAACGGCGGCATCGGGCGTTGGGCAGCCGGGCAGCCTGACATTTTCTTCGGTGACGTTTGAGGGAAACAACCTGGTGGCGAGCGGTTCGGGCGGACTCGCGGGCGCGACGTACTATGTCATGTCCAGCACGAACGTGGGATTGCCGCTGGCGTCCTGGCCCCGTATTGCCACCAACGTTTTTGGCAGCAGTGGCGAATTCACCAATACCATTCCGGTCGACCCGTCGGGCTCACAGAGTTTTTTTGCGCTGTTAATGAATGTCTCGCCGCCTGCTTCTCCGCCGCTGACGGCGGCATATCCCTTCGAGGAGGGGACCGGAACGACGACGGCGGACGTATCGAGCAACCATATCACAGGAACGCTGCACTCAACGACCTGGACGACGGCGGGCGAATTTGGAAAGGCCCTGAGTTTCAACGGGACGAGCAGCTACGTTGATCTGGGCAATCCGGCTGCATTGAAGCTGACCGGGAGCATGACCGTGGAAGCCTGGGTTTTTGCCACGACGAACCTGCCCGATGATGGCCAAATCGTGGCGAAGTCCGGTTCGACTTCTCCGACCGAAGGCTGGCAGTTCAAGACTTCTCCGGACACCGGCTTGAGGACGTTTGCAATAGGAGTCTCTGCCAGCGGCGCTTCCCTGGTGCAACGCTACAGCGGTTCGGTGGTTGAGTTGAACACATGGTTCCACGTGGCGGGGGTTTACAATGCCAGCGCGCGGACGCTGGATATTTATGTCAACGGCGTATTGGACAACGGCCTGTTGAAAGGGACGGTGCCGGCGTCACAATTTGATCCTGCTGTCAACGTCAACATCGGCCGGCGAATCGGTGGCTGGTATTTCAAGGGGACGATTGATGAAGTTCGGATTTATAACACTGCGCTGACGCCCGCCCAAATTCAGGCGGATATGAATACGCCCCTTGGGAATTTCCCCTCGGCGCCAGCCAACCTGAGCGTGACAGTGGCTGACAGCAGCCAGGTCAACCTGAGCTGGGCTCCGGCTTTTTCGAGGGTCGGTGTGGCAAGTTACCGGGTGGAACGCAGCCAGGGAGCGGGTTCGACGAATTTCACGCAGATCGGTACCGTCGTCGGCACGACCTACATCGACGCCACAGTGTCGGCGAATACGATCTTCAATTACCGGGTTCGGGCGATGGATACGGCAAACAACCTGGGCCCTTACTCGAGCGTCGTGAAGGCCTATACCGGGATGTCGATTATTCCGAGGCTATCGATTTTGACGCCGCCGCAAGTCCAGCAATTTACGATCAGTCCCGCGGATATGCAGGTGAACTGGTTCGTGGACGGCGTTCAGGGCGGGTCGGATTCTTCCGGGACGATTACGGCGACGGGCCTTTACTCTCCACCGGCAAGCGCCGGCGCACATACCATCACCGCCACCACGACCGATCAATCCCAATCCACCAATGCCACTGTCTATGTCACGACAAGCACAGGTGTGTTTACCCGTCATAATGACAACTTTCGGACCGGCCAAAACCAGAACGAAACGGTGCTGACCCCGGCCAACGTGTCCTCCGCAACTTTTGGGAAGCTTTTCTCCTATACCATCGATTCCGGCGCGTATGCCTCGCCCCTGTATGTGGCCAATGTGGATATGAACGGAGCCGGCATCCACAATGTCGTCTATGTCGCGAGCCAGCACGATACCGTTTACGCCTTTGACGCCGATGGCCTGATCAGCACTCCGCTTTGGAAAGTGAGTTTCATTAATCCGTTCGCAGGCATTACGACCATTCCATCCAGCGACGCCGACCCGGTTCCGTCCTCCTGTTGCGATTTGAATCCGGACATCGGCATTATTGGAACGCCGGTGATTGACCCGTTGACCGGCACGATGTACCTGGTTGCCGCGACCAGGGAAATTTCCGGGAACACGACCAATTATGTGCAGAGGTTGCACGCGCTGGACATCACCACGGGTTCCGAAATGCTCGGCGGGCCGGTGGCGATTCAAGCGAGCGTGTCTGGCACCGGGGACGGAAGCCAAGGCGGCGTGATTGATTTTGATCCTCTTCTTCATGGCCAGCGGGCAGGGCTGCTGCTGAGCCATGGCGTGGTGTATATCGCGTTTGGCAGCCATGACGACACCGATCCATACCATGGCTGGGTGCTCGGATACGACGCAACCACTCTCCAGCGAGTCCTGGTCTATAACGATACTCGCAACGGCTCGGAGGGCGGGATCTGGCACGCCGGGGGTGGCCTGGGAGCCGACGATGCGGGGAACATTTATTTCTCAACCGGCAATGGAACCTTCGATGCGAACAGCGGCGGCGCCGACTATGGAGACAGCGTCGAAAAACTGGGGACGAACGGCATTGTCCTGGACTATTTCACACCGCACGACCAGGCGGCCATGGCGGCCGGCGACCTGGATCTCTCCTCCGGCGGCCTCGTCCTGTTGCCGGATCAAAGCGGCCCCAAACCGCACCTGCTCATCGCCGCAGGCAAAAGCGGCACGATCTACTTGCTGAACCGAGACAG
>DASRKU010000458.1:0-4063 GCA_035648815.1 Verrucomicrobiia bacterium
CGCCCAATATGGACCGTGCTTTTCACCGCCTGCTCCTCGGTGGACGTGACGCTGCGCACCGGCAGCTCGTGATACGTTACCAAATAATTCTTCCCCAGAAAAAAGTTGAGCTCGTTGGTCGCGAAAACCCCATCCTTGCGGCTGTAATCCACCGCGTGAATCACGATAAACAAATAAGGCGAAAATGTGTCCTCTTCCTTCGGGGTGTACTCCTCGACTTTGGGCGACGTTGTTGCCGTCACGCAGTCTTCAATGGACAGCGGGTGGAAATGAAAAACTTCTTCCAGGACGTACTTGGTCTCCTCGGGCGTGGGTTTTTCAAGATCGACCCAGAGAAACAAATTGGTATCGCTCAGCAGCGTAGGCATCAAAAACATATCGATGTCCTTGCTCTGCAGCCGGCCTTGTGTTGTAAAGACCAACGACCGAATCATCTCTCAATTCATTTCTGTTGTCGCGTTTGCATCCTGCTTTCTCAATCTTAGATCCGGAAGGGATGGTGGCAAGTTTTGTTCGCTCGCGTCGAGAACTCTGCTTGAAACTGCTCCGGCAAGAACGCAAACTGGCCGGACTTTTCCGCTCCTCCGAGCGTGAGGAATGAATGATATGACCGCACCCCAGGCCGAAAACGAATTTAACCGTCGCGATTTTCTCAAAGGAGGATCGGCTGCCGCCCTGATGACGTTGCTGGGGGGAGTGCCCCTGATGGCGGAGCCCGCGGCGGAACCTGCGACCGCGAAAGCTCCTCCCAAAAAAGTGAAGTGTGCTGTGATCGGGCTGGGAGCCTGGGGCCGGGAAATTCTCTCCACTCTGGGCAGGTTGCCGCAGGCCGAAATTGCGGCGATCTGCGACACGTACCCGGCGTTCCTGCGCCGAAGCGCCCCCGCCGCGCCGGGAGCGCTGCAGACCGGGGATTACAAGACCCTCCTGTCGAATACAGACATCCAGGCCATCATCGTCGCCACGCCGACCTATCAGCACCGCGACATCGTGCTCGCGGCCCTGCAATCAGGGAAGCACGTCTACTGCGAAGCGCCGCTCGCCCAGACTGTCGAGGACGCGCGCCAAATCGGCCTCGCGGCGAAAGCATCGGTCAAAAAAGTTTTTCAATCGGGGTTGCAGATGCGATCGGATCCGCAGCGCCATTTTCTGCTTCCGTTCATCCGTTCCGGCGCGGTGGGGAATCCCGCGATGATCCGGGCGCAGTGGCATAAGAAACAGAGTTGGCGCGCCGCCTCGCCCAACCCCGAACGGGAAAAATCGATGAACTGGCGCTTGAACAAGGCGACATCCCTGGGCCTGCTGGGCGAGATCGGCATCCACCAATTGGACCAGGCGGGCTGGTTCCTCAATGCGCGCCCGGTTTCGGTCGCGGGTTTCGGTTCGATCACCCGCTGGAATGACGGGCGCGACGTGGCCGACACGGTGCAGGCGGTGCTCGAATTTCCCAGGGGCGTCCGCATGCTGTACGATTGCACGCTGGCCAATTCCTTCGATGCCGAGCTGGAGATGTATTACGGCAGCGACGCGGCGGTGATGCTTCGCGAAAGCAAGGCATGGTTGTTCAAGGAAGTGGATTCTCCGTTGCTGGGATGGGAGGTGTACGCCCGCAAAGACGCGTTTTACAAAGCCACCGGCATCGCCCTGGTCGCCAATGCCACCAAACTGGTGGCGCAAGGCGCCAAACCAGCGGATGAACCCGAGGCGAAGCCGCCGCTGTATTTCGCCATGGAAGCCTTTCTGAAGAATGCCAATGAACTCGACGCCGCTGTCGAGGACTTCGTGTCCGTGTTCGGTGCGGACGACCCGGCTGCCCTGGCCGAGCACGTCTCAAAGCTCAATCGCGGCCCGGCCGCTGGTTACCTGGAAGGATTCCAGGCAACAGTTACCGCGATCAAAGCCAACGAAGCCGTTCTCTCGGGCGAACGCATTGTGCTCAAATCTGAATGGTACGAATTGACGTGAAACGACCGCTGTGGCTGCTTGATCCAAAAATATATGAAGACCCTCTTAAACGTTCTTTGCACGACAGCATCTGTTTGTCTCATTTGCGGATCTCTCCAGGGAGCCGATGCCCCGCTCCGGTTGGATCCGCTTCCGGGCAGCAAAGTCCGGATCGAAGGCACCTCGTCGATTCACGATTGGCAGGTCGAAGGCAAGTTGATCGGCGGCAGCCTGGAACCGGGCGCCGGATTTCCTCTCGGACCTGGGCAGGCCCTGGCGCCGGGCAAAGTCGAGGTCAAGGCCGACGCATTCATTCCTGTGCGCTCGCTTAAAAGCATCGAAAAAGACGGGCGGCCCTACAGCGACAGCATGGATGACATCATGTACGGAAAACTGCTGCAGTCCGCTCATCCGCGCATCCTCTACCATCTGGATGAACTGACGATGAAGGCGGCCCCCACGGGCGCGAACACCGCGTATGAATTCAATGCGACTGGGAAGTTGGTGGTCGCGGGGGTCACGAACACAATCTCGATGCCAGTGACCGTGCTGTCGCTGGGAGCCAACAAGCTGAAGATCGCCGGCCGCACTGCCGTCAAGATGACGGATTTTGGGATCAAGCCGCCCGCGCCGGCGATTGCGCTCGGGCTGATCAAGACAGGGGACGAGGTGACGCTGAGTTTCGAATGGGTGGTGGGACAGAAGCCGTCGAGTCCGGGGCATTGAACGTAGCAGGACAAACGTGGTAGGGCTGCGCTGCGCGCAGTGCGCCCCTACCACTCTGTCCAGGAATTGCTTTTCGCAACTGGAGTAAAACCAGCACTCCGGGACCCTCACCCTGACCCTCTCCCGTCCGACGGGAGAGGGAACAGGACGGCACGAATTTGGATTGTCGTACGCTCTGGTTTGCAACCAACGCGTCAACCAGCACTCCCTCTCCCATCGGATGGGAGAGGGCTGGGGTGAGGGCGCCTTCGCTCGACTGGCTGCTCAATGATTGCTTCACATCCCGGTGCTTTGCGGTAAAACTCAGCGCAGCGAACTGGACCTCTGAGTCGTATGGAAAAACGCCTGCACAGACACGAATGAGAAAACGATTTCTCATTCTCTGCTCCGTCGCCCTTTGGACGTCGGCGTGCCTGTCCGCCCCGGCACTCCAGATTCGCGTGGATGCCGGCAAGCCGGGCGCCAGGATTAATCCCGCAATGTGGGGCATTTTTTTTGAAGATAGTAATTTCGCAGCCGACGGGGGGCTCTATGCCGAGCTGGTAAAAAATCGTGGTTTTGAATTTCCGGATTCCTGGATGGGTTGGAGCAAAATCATCCCAACCAATGCGGTCGGCTCGGTGGAGATCCGGGATGAAGACCCGTGCGACACGGCAAATCCCCACTATGTGCGCATCAGAACCGGATTTTTCAGCTCCGCTTTCGGCATCGCAAATGAAGGTTTTCGCGGAATGGGAATCCGGGAGCATGCAAAGTATCGCTTCTCCGTCCAGGCCCGCGCCATTGCAGGAAAACCGGTGTTGCGAGTTGAACTCAGAAACAACAACGGAAGCCGGATTGCCGGAGCCAACCTCAGCGGCTTCTCATTCAAATGGGAGCCCTATTCGACAGAATTTCGGGCTGATGCCGCTGACCTGGGCGCGCAATTGGCGCTGATCGTCGAAGGTCCGGGCATCCTGGAGCTGGACATGATATCGCTTTTTCCTGTCGATACGTGGAAGCATCGCGTTAACGGGCTTCGGGCCGATGTCGTGCAGTTGCTTGCTGATCTCAAGCCCGGCTTCATGCGCTTCCCGGGGGGGTGCATCGTCGAAGGGCGTGATCTGAACAATCGCTATCGGTGGAAGAATACGATTGGCGATCCTGCGGACAGGCATCTCATCATCAACCGCTGGAACACCGAGTTCAAGAACCGGGCCACACCCGATTATTTTCAATCCTTCGGGCTCGGTTTTTTTGAGTACTTTCAGTTATGCGAGGACATTGGGGCGGAGCCTTTGCCCATCATCAATTGCGGGATGGCTTGCCAGTTTAATTCCGGCCAGCTTGCTTCCTTGGAGGAGCTGGGTTCCTACATTCAGGACGCGCTGGACCTGGTGGAATTTGCCAATGG
>DASRKU010000459.1:0-2920 GCA_035648815.1 Verrucomicrobiia bacterium
GTGTGGTTACGACGTCATTCGAAGGCTCTTCCTTATCCAGATCGCAAAGACTGCTGACCAACTCCGCTGACTGAAGGGCGATCGTTCTTAAGTTTCTTTCCCTCGTGATCCGTCAACCCCGCCCGACGCAAGATCACCGCCGTCACTTGTCCCAGGTTGTTCCTGATGAAAACAAATTGTGCACCGACGATCGGCAGGAAGAAATCTGTTTCTGATTCGGCATAAATATCGAATGTCCCCTGGAGCACGTTCTTGCCCACGGCTCGGCCGACCAACTGATCTCCTTCCCGCCTGATCGTCAGTTTGATTCCAGTCGGAAAATCAGTGCTCGGCATGAATTCGTAGCAGCCGACATAAGCATCTCCATTTCGCTCGTTGACAGCAGCCATGAGAAAGTTCTCTCTCGGATTTCGCGTGTTCAGCGTCTTTCGCGGGTTAGAGCGCCGCTCGCGCTTCGGTGAGCAAGCCGGGCGCGCGTCATGCGTTCACGCAGGCCGCCTTGCTGCAAAAAATCTTTTTCCAGTCGGCGGAGCTGCTGGTCGAGGAGGTAGTTGGTCTGGTGGATAAGGCAAAGCGCAATATTGGCCACGACCTCCGGCGGGCGGGTTTCACAAAAGTGCCTATAAGTCTCATAAGTCGTATGGGGCCTATTGCCGAGCTTGCGAACATAGAGCGCCTCCTTCGAATTCTTGTCCCAAGTGGCAAAATCCCGCACCCGCAGGAAATCCCGGTAATCTAGGAGCAGTTCTTCCAGGCTGGCGCGGGCCACGTTCGTGAGCTTGAGCTCGGTTTCCTTGGACGTGCCGGAGGCTTTGCTGGCCTCGGCAATGTTCTGTTTGCCGGACCGGGCGGCCTGCACCATCTGGTCAATCGTGCGATCGCCTCTTTTAAGAAAGCGCTCGCAAAACCGGAAAGTGAGGTCATAAACCACCTCGGCTTTTTGGTAGGAGAGCAACTCGGCGTAGTTGCCGTGCGGTAAAATTATGCCCTGGTCGCTTTTCATATGTCCTATAGGTCACATAGGACCTATTCAGCCCTCAGCTCAAAAGCCACACCATAGTTCGGCTGCCCCTTCCCACTGCCGGCGCCCTGGAATGGGTCCGAATCCCGCAACAAGCCCCAGCGAAAGGTCCCTTTAAAGGGAGCCGCCATCCGCGCTCGCTCACCGATCATCGCGTAACTCACACGCGCTCCCGCCCCGGGATCCGACGCGCACGTGATGAGGACCGCATCCCCGGAAATGGCGACAGAAGCAATGGCAACCTTTCCACCAGTCGACGCGCTTACCTCAAACCCCTTGCCCTCTTTCCATTCCTCCACAGACTCGTGCGGCTTCTGGAATGCAGTGTCCCAAACCAGGGGCTGGACGGGCACATGGTAGTGCACGGTAATCACCGCGCCCTCGCGCTCCAGACGGGTTGGCTGCAGCGGCTGCCAGTCCTTGCCGAGAACGACCCGCTCGTAATAGATTTGGCCATACTTCTCGCCGAGCTGACGATATCCTTCCGCGGTCAAATGGATTCCCTCCCTGGAGGGATACTGATATTTCGGGCCGGAACAGACGATCTCCGCGGGGTAATCAACACCCACTTTCCATTGAGCCAGCGTGGAGGCGGAGCGATCGTTCACCGCGTTCTGCTGCGACACGATCATCTGGATCTTCTGCCGTTGTCCCGTGATGGCCGGAAGGTCAGTATTGTAGTCCTGCCACAATTGGCGAAGATCGTTTTCGTAATTCTGGTTGCCGGCGTCGCACTCGCCGTGAGTGACGATGATCGCCCCGACACCGTAGGTTTTGCCTGCGGCTTTTGCCAGGCGCGTGATGGCTTTTGTCTCGATCAAGGCCGCTTCGTACGAACGCCCGTTAACCCCTTTCTGAGTTGCGTTCTTCTTCAGGTAGATCATGCATTGCCCGTTTTCACCAACTTCCCCGTGCACCCCGATGAAGTCGCGGCCCGCCGCGGCCCGGACCATGGCGGTGATTTGGTTCGCCATGGCCGAATGCGGGGTTTCGCCTGCGATGTTGTTCGGCCACGAGCTTGGATAGCTCGTAGAAAGCCGGCCGATGGGTTCGATCAACGGCACCATGGACAGGTTTGTATCATTCGGATCAATGGGCCATGCCAGATGTTCGGTCGAAAGCTTGAGATTCCCATAAGGCTGGTTCGTGGAGAGCACGGGCCTGCCGCCCTCGCCAACCGCCAGGCTTTGCCCGGTGCCGATGACACCCGACCAATCCCACGGCACATTGGGCACGGGAGTTGAGGTGGCTGCCTGGATGTTAAACGCTGAGATCAAAACGCAAACGCTGCCCGAAATCACCAGGTGAGACAAATGATCTTTGATGGGTTGCATAAAGGTTGTCCAGGATAGTTGCTCCGCAAGGTTGAGGATTCTGTGCGCCGGGCCAATTTTTGGCAATGCCTATCCTGCTAACGGAACTTGGACAAACGCAAGGAAGCAGGCAAGATCACGGCGGCTACTATTATCCTGACCTCTTCGGCCTCAAGCGCACGAACCGATGGGAACTGATCGCCCAACACGCCCGGCGCACCTGGTCCCTGATGAAGCAAGGCAACACGCACGCCATCGGCTTCAACGTCGCGAAGTTCGATTCACCCGACGCGCTAAAGGCTTACAAAGTTTTCGCGGGCCAAACCGACGGCCTCCTGGCGATTCTGGTGTTCCAGTATGACTGTTACGAAGCGGGTGCCGGAAAGGTGTTTTGGGTCAGAGACCGAAACGGCGTCGAGGTCCCGGTGATCAGCGCGCGCTACTCGATCTGGCATGATACGAACCGTCGCCCACGCTCGGGCACGCCGGCCAAGGTCGCCCGTGAAATCCGGCAGACGGTTGAAAACGCGCCCCGCGCAGAACTGCCGCGCTACGATTGGGTGAACATGCATGCGTGGTCCTGGTT
>DASRKU010000460.1:0-8362 GCA_035648815.1 Verrucomicrobiia bacterium
GATAAACCTCCCCTCAATTTCGCGGCTCCGCGGCTTCGCGTGAGTCATTCACTTCTTCTTAAAAATCCCCAGCCACACTCCATTCTCTGGCAACTTGGATTCGTCGGAATCCGACCAGTGATATTCGGCTTTGCCGCGGGATTGCAGATCGATCCAGGCGACCAATTGCAGCTTGTTATGTTTGTACGGTTGGAACCACTCATCGAACAGGGCAGGGGAATCCCACTTGCCGAGCCAGGAGTCGGCGCAATGTACGAATACCACATAATCCGGAGGAGAGGCTTCGATTTCTCGGATCAACTGTTGTTGCATCATGGTCGCGTACGGTTGCCGCTCCATCAGTGGATACATGTAGAGGTACCCGGTCACCGCCTTGCGGCCGCTGTAAAAGTAAATCTGCGGTTCTGAGCCCAGGACGGCGATTCGGCCGTTTGGCGGGCAATGGGCTTTGAGGTATTCAGCCACATCCACCATTTCAGGAAAGGGGGATGGATAATAAAGCCCATGTGAAATCTGCCTGGGAGAAAGTTGGAAGTAAACGGCTCTCCATTGGTATAGGATCCAGGAGAACGTCAAGAGGAGGAGCAGAAGGATTAAACTTCCAGCGGTTCGGCGACCTTGCTTTTCCGCGATCCGGTCGTGCAAATACTCGGCTGCCACGCCGGCAAGCAAGCCCGCCGCCGGAATGAAAAGTAGAAAATAATGCGGCCGAAAAATCCAAGCCGGGCAAACCGCCAAAAACGAGAAAAGCGCGAAGCCCAGCACAAAAGGGCGGGCTCGCGCGAGTGACTCTTTGGAACACAGCAGGCCCATGCCAATCGCTGCGGCAGCCCAGAGGATGGGGACGGCCCTGAATAATTTGTCCATTTTCTCGAGCAGGAATTCCAGACCCGAGATGGGTGTGTTCTCCGATGCATACTGGCGGGCATATTCAAAGGTCCAGAACCAGAACTGTGAGAATGCGCCGATCCTGGCGATGACCAGGAACAGGACTGCCACAGGGAGAAGCCCTCCAAGAATCAGAAACGCCAGCCGGCTGAACAGACTGCGAAGGTTTCGTTTTGGAGCAGCACATTCCTGCCAGATCATCCAGGAGACGGCAAAAAGACCAAAAATGGCTCCGGATTGTTTCATTATCCCTGCAAGGCCAAAGAGCAGACCCGCGGAGAAGATCCGGAGACCTGAATGAGAGCCAGCGGAATGTCGCAGCAAAAGAATTGCGGCCAAAGCCGGAAGGATGACGAAATGCGTGGCATGCGCTTGAAGCCCCATGATCATGGGGTTAATGGAAAACAAGGTGTAGGCGGCTGCGGCCACCATTGAGCCGACGAAACCCAGAACAGTGCGTGCCACGAAGAAGACCAGGATTGCTGTGGCGACGTTCACCACGATCAATCCCAAGTGGATTGCCGCGGCGGTTTCGCCGAACAGGCTCATGAACAACGCGTACACCAGGTGCGTTCCCGGCCATTTCATGGTGTAAAAACCTGTGTACGGAGGCACCCCATGCAAAATCATTTGTCCGCCGTAGGCATACTCTCCCTCGTCACGCTCCAATGGCATGTTCAACAACCGGACCCGGATTGCAATCGCCGCCACCGCGATCAGCGACAGCAACACAAACAACCCAATTTGGACGCGACGATCCGGCCGGTCATGGGGCTTTGCAGGAGCTTCAATCATTCGACGGTTCAGGAGTCGGCTTTCGCTGTCGCGCTGACTGCTCCCATTTTTCGAACGCCTATTGCTTCGATTGCGATCGATCGTTTTGGCGGAAGGGCTTTCGGGATCGGAACAACTCGGCCATGTCTCTATCTTTCCCGGCCAGTTCCGCATTTCCCAGCTCGTTTGCGAGCGACTCGGCTCTTTTTGCCGTCTCGACGGCTTTATCAAACTGCCCCGCCTCCGCGTACGCGGCGCTCAAAGTGCCGATCATTATGGGCAATCTGTAATCGGTCAGCTCGCAGGCTTGCTCAGCCAAACGCACCGCTTCGGATCCATTCCTGATCGTGTCGTCGGGATGCGAAGCCAGGATCCAGGCCATGTTGTTTAATACGGCGGGAATGTTGGAACTTAAATTCAGAGCTTCCCGGTACTGCGCCAGGGCTTCCCGGACATTCCCGGTTTGCTCCTCAGTCTGGGCCAGATAAGAGCGGAGGGCCGCATTGGTGGGATTCGATTTGACGGCTTCGGAAAAATGGACGACTGCTCCGGCCAGATCCCCTTTTCTGACGAGGACCTCGCCTAACTGGATGCGCGGCTCAGGGTTGCCTGGTTGCAGACGAATCGCCTCGTTAAAATGGCCGATCGCTGCGGTCCAGTTTTTTTCCCGGGCAAAGGTCATTCCAAGCCCAAGGTGGCCCTTTAGATTGTCCGGTTGATCCCGCAATAGAATCGACCATTGCGCCTTGGATTCCTCCAGCATGCCTTGATTGAACAGGAGCGCCGCGAAATCCGAACGTGCCGTTGTGAACCGCGGGTTCAGCCGCAGCGTGGTGCGCAGTTCCTCGAGCGCTTCATCCGTACGGCCCTTTCTTACCAGTGCGCAAGCCAGGTTATAGTGCGTCTCCGGCATGCTGGGGTCCTTGCGAAGCGCCGCGCGATATTTCGAAATCCCTTCATCGACCCGGCCATTGGCGACCAGCACCAACCCGAGGTTGCCGAGCGCTTCCGCGTAATCCGGCAAGATCCGAACGGCTTCGGTCAATTCGGGAAGCGCGTCGTTGTATTTGCCTTGTTTAATGAATGTATAGGCCAGGCCAAAATGGGATTGGGGCACTCTTGGAAAAATGCGGATCGCGTTTTTGAAGTGTTCAGCGGCCCCTGCCAGGTCTCCGCGATCGGAGAGGGCCACAGCGAGGTCATTCTCCGCGACGTAGTTGTTCGAAGTATATTTCAGCGCGTGCTCGAATAGAGAGACGGTATCGTGCCAATAGGAAATCTGGTTGTAGGTGATGGGAATACACGCCAGCACCAGCGCCGCCGCCACTGTCGCGATCATTGGCCGATTGAACTGCGAGCGAATGGCGAAGTCATACCCGCCCCACGCGATGATGATGAAAATGCCGATCAACGGCACATACGTGTATCGGTCGGCCATGGACTGGAGCCCGACCTGCACCAGGCCGATGACCGGGATCAATGTTCCCAAAAACCAGAACCAGCCTGTGAACATATAAGGAACTCGTGTGGCCCTGGACACGATGCGATAGCTCAGCCAGCAGATCAGGACCATCGCCACGATGTGCGAGATCCTGAACTGCGGATCGAAGGGGTAGATCACAACCAGCTTGGTCGGCCACAGCGCCTTCACGATGTAATAGAAGTAGGACACAAGGGCGTTTTGCAGGCGCACAGTAAATGGCAGGTGCAAGACTCCCACAGCGTATCCCTGCGCCCAAAGCGTCACCGCGCACGACGCGCCGGACAGGATGAATAGAGGAACTTTTTCCAGCAACAAGCGGGCGAGGGTTGTTGGGTGTTGGTTGAGGGTTGAGGGCGGGGAACCCTCACCCCGGCCCTCTCCCATCGGACCTGTCCGACGTAGCTCTAGCGAAGGCGGATGGGAGAGGGAGGAGTGGGGACGGCCCGTCCCCAAGTCCGTTTTTTCCACCATTGGATGTTGGATGTCGGATGGTGGTTGTTGGATGTTGGGATTTCCTTCACCCACACCCACTCCCGGGCCCTCACTCGGCCTTCCGCCTTCGCCAAGGCTACGGCGGACAAGCGGGGCACCCTCTCCCATCGGATGGGAGAGGGACGGGGTGAGGGCGCCTTCGATTGTCGCCTCTTGGCCAAACGAGAGTCGCAGGCGCCCCAGCGGCCAGAAATCCAGCAAGAGCAGCAGAAATGGCAAGGTGACGAGCATGGGTTTCGCCATCAGCCCCAGCGTGAAGAAGAGCAGGACCAGGAAATAGTCGACCGTCGAATGTCGAGAGACGAGAGCTGGGATGGTTGAGGGACGCGAACCCTCACCCGGCCTCCGGCCACCCTCTCCCATCGGATGGGAGAGGGACGGGGTGAGGGCGTCTTGCTCTCGACCTTCGACCCTCGACTCTCGACCGCCTTGTGGACCCTCGACCCTCGACCCTCGACCGCCTTGGGCGTACCGCACATACGCCAGGAGCGTGAGCGCCCAGAAAAAGGTGCTGAGCACGTCCTTGCGTTCGGCCACCCAGGCCACCGATTCAACGTGCAAGGGATGCAGGGCGAATAGTGCGGCAACAAAAGCGCTGCGCCATTGGGAACCCGTCATCCGGCGGAACAGGAGGAAAATCAGGATGCTGTTGGCTGTGTGAAGGAGAAGGTTCGTGAGATGATGGCCCGCCGGGTTGAGCCCGTATAATTGGCAGTCCAACATGTGGGACATCCATGTGAGCGGATGCCAGTTGCCGACAGGCTTCGCGGTGAGCGCCCATCGGACATTGTCCCATGTTAATCCCCGTTGAACCTGGAGGTTATTGCTGACGTAAAACGGATCGTCAAAGTGGACAAACTCGCATCGGGTGACCGGCCAATAAACGCCAATCGTGACGACTGCAAGAAAAAGGCAAGTCCACAGAGCCGTTCGTGATTTCTTCATGGTTTCCGGCACAGGACAGAATTCTGGAGGAAATCGTGCGCGCACAAAAGAGAAAATCCACAGAAATTCCTGAACTTCCCGACGCGTCTGGACAGGATGAATTGGATGAATGAGACCACGGTAGGGCTGCGCTGCGCGCAGCCAGGCGCAACGGAGTGCGCCCTACCAGTTTTCCCGAAGGGCCTCTTCCTTTCCTCGGTAGGGCTGGGCTGTGCGCCCAGCCGGACGCGCGCAGCGCGCCCCTACCAACGGACGCGCGCAATGCGCCCCTACCAGTATTACTTTTGCGCTGCAGGGCGGGAGGCGTCATGAAAGGGTTGGCGGGTGAGGAACATTTGGGCCATCCGGCCGTTCCTTTCAGCAAAGGACTCGTTCCCGGCGCTTTTGGCCAGCGCCTCGGCTTTCCTGGCGGTTTCGACGGCCTTGTCGAAGCGCCCGGCTTCGGCGTAGGCTGCTCCCAGGGTGCTGACCAACACGGGTTCCTGGTACTGGGTCAGTGCACAAGCCTGCTCCGCCAGCCGGACCGCCTCGGCGCCGTTTCGAATCTGAGGATCGCTGTTGGCAGCGAAGATCCACGCCAGGTTGTTCAGCACGCCGGGAATTCCCGGCTCCAGGGCCAGAGCTCTTCTATAGTGTTCGACAGCTTCTTTGGTCCTTCCAGCGTTATCCAGAATGGACGCAAGCTGAACCCGCACTTGCACGTTTGTGGGATTCAAATTGACTGCAGTCTGCAGTTGGACGATTCCTTGCGAAAAATCGTTTTCAGCAGCCAGCACCAGTCCAAGGTTTGCGTGGTCGTCAGCGTTTGCAGGTTCCGATGCAAGCAGCTTCGTCCATTGAGCCTCGGCCTCCTTCAACCTGCCCTGGAACGCCAGCGCCCGGGCCAGGTCGGATCGGGACTGGGAGAAATCGGGATTCAGTCGAAGAGCGATTTCAAATTCCTCAATCGCCTCATCCCAGAGATCCTTTTGGAGCAGCGCGCAGGCAAGGTTGTGATGAAGTTCGGGATCGCGGGGTTGATTCAGAGCGGCGGCGCGATATCGCGCAATGCCGTCATCCACTTTTCCCTGCCTTAACAGGACGAGACCCATGTTGCTGAGCGCCTCCGCGTAGTCCGGCCGGATTTCCAGAGCTCGAGCCAGGTGTTTGCCCGCTTGATCCATCTCGCCGCGGTCCATGAGCGCCAGGGCAAGGTTGTTTTCGGCGACGTAGTTATTGGTGGTCGAGCGGATCGCGTACGTGAACAGGTCCAGGCTGTTTTTCCACTGACTCACCTGGAAGCGGGTTATCGGCAGGCATGCCAGTATGACGACACCGGCGACGGCGCTTATCAGCACAGGCCGAAATCGGAGGCGAGCCGCGAGGTCGAAGCCGCCCCAGGCAATGATGATGAAAAGGCCGATGAGAGGAACATACGTGTAGCGGTTGGCCATGGACTGCAGCCCGACTTGCACGATGCCGATCACCGGCACCAGCGTGCCCAGGAACCAGAACCAGCCGGTGAACAGATACGGAAACTTTCTGGCGTATCGAATGGCCAGGAGCGTCAGGCCCAGCACGCACAGAATGGCTGCGAGAACGTGCCACGTTTGGAACGTGGACGAAAAAGGATAGAGCAGCGCCAGTTTGGTGGGCCAGAACGTCTTTTCAATGTATTTGAGATAGGAAAGAAAACCGTTCTCGACGCGAATTGGCAGACTCAGATGCAGTCCTCCAACCGCCGTCCCCTGGGACCAAAACGTCGCCACGCAGGAAAGTGCCGAGAGGACCAGCAACGGCACCTTTTCAAGCAACAAAGTCCGGAGGTCAGACGGGTAGAGCTGCGCTGCGCGCAGCTGGACGGAGTGGGGACGGCCCGTCCCCATGTCCGCACTTTCTGCCGTTGGAGATTGGACGTCGGATGTTGGTTGTTGGATGTTCGACTTTTGTTTGGATTGTACGAAACCCTCACCCGCCCTTCCGCCTTCGCCAAGGCTACGGCGGACAAGTCGGGCACCCTCTCCCATCCGATGGGAGAGGGGAGGGGTGAGGGCTGCTTGTTCTCGACTAAACTGGATGCGTCGCAAAGGCCAGAAATCCAGCAGGAGCAGTAGAAAGGGGAGCGTCACGAGCATGGACTTGGCCATTAAGCCCAAAGCAAAACAAAGCAGGACCAGGAAATAGTCGAGGCGTCTTCGCTTCGCTTCGCCGCCCGATGGGGCGGAGCGGGGACGGCTCGTCCCCGTTTCTTCCGTTCTCGTTGGACGTTGGATGTTGGACGTTGGACGTTGGATGTTCGCCTTTTGTTTGGATTGCACGGAACCCTCACCCCGGCCCTCTCCCAAACCCTCTCCCGGACCCTCACCCGGTCTCCGGCCACCCTCTCCCATCCGATGGGAGAGGGAACGGGTGAGGGTTCTTTGCTCTCGACCCTCGACCTTCGACCGTCGACTGACGTACCGCACATACGCCAGGAGCGTGAGGGCCCAGAAAAGGGTGCTGAGCACGTCTTTGCGTTCGGCGACCCAGGCAACCGATTCAACGTGCAACGGATGCAATGCGAATAGAGCGGCAACAAAAGCGCTGCGCCATTGAGCGCCAGTCATCCGGCGGAGAAGGAGGAAGATGAGGATGCTGTTGGCAGTGTGGAACAGCAGGTTCGTAAGGTGATGCCCGGCCGGGTTGAGCCCATACAATTGGCAATCGAGCATGTGGGACATCCACGTGAGCGGATGCCAGTTGCCGCCGG
Source organism: Verrucomicrobiia bacterium (assembly GCA_035648815.1). GTDB lineage: Bacteria > Verrucomicrobiota > Verrucomicrobiia > Limisphaerales > BOG-1460 > DASRKU01. The sequence continues at coordinate 7,311 of DASRKU010000460.1, forward strand.
CTTTGTCGGTAATGGCCCAGCGAACGTTCTGCCATGTCAAGCCGGACAGGACATGCGGATTTTTCCTGACGTAAACGTCGTCGTCGTAATTGACAAACTGGGAATGCAGAACGGGCCAATAAGCTGCCACTGTGACCACCCCGAGGAGGAGGCAGGTAAGAAGTAAAGCGCGTTTCCGATGCATGGTCACACCTGCAGTATTGCAGAACAAAATCGGCCAGAAAAGCCCGGTTGTCAGTATTCCCTGCGACAGGAATGGAGCCACAAAGGGCTTTACTTTTCCTTTGATAAGCGGAGGATTTGCATTAGGGGATCGAAGCCAATGAAGTCTTAAACAACCAAGATTCTTATGAAGAGAATTCTTATCGGATCCATCCTTGGTTTGGCCATTTCCGTTCCGACTCTGAGCTTTGGACAAGGGGTCGTCATGTTCGGCAACTATAGTGCGCGACCGGGTTACGATACGCCTGTCATCTGGGGGTTTTATCATCCCAGCAATGTTCACGCCGGCGATCCTTTCGACGCTCCGGGTACGGTCATCAGCTTATGGGCAGGCACAGGTGTCGTTACCGATTCCAGCTTGCTGGTACAGATCGCAACCACCCCTCTGTTCAATACCGTCGAATCTGGACCTGGCTGGTATGACATGGGCGTCTCACAAGTCGGTCTCGGCTCTGCTCAGATTCCGGCAAGTATGTGGAATGGTACCCAGACAATGACTTTTCAGGTCCGTGCCGCGGGTTATCTATTCGGCTATTTTGATGGCTTTTCCGATCTATGGCAGGAAACTCCTGACACAGCAGGTGGTTCCATCGATACCATTTCGCCCAATCAAATGCTCAATGGACCCAAGGTCCTGGTGATTGGCGCACCGGAGCCTTCAGCCTTCGCCATTGCCGGGCTTGGGCTCGCGGCATTCGGATTTTTCCGATCTCGGAAGTGATTTGAAACGGCAGAGGTGCAGCCTGGATGGCAAATTCGCTTCAGTTCCGACGTCATCGACATCGTCGTAGTTGACGATTTGGCCAAAGTTTCCTGGCTTTGCCCAGGAA
>DASRKU010000461.1:0-2506 GCA_035648815.1 Verrucomicrobiia bacterium
GTCCCTGGCTGTACACGGACAAAGATCCGCCGAGTTCCTTGGCGGCATTGGCCCCGCTGTGGAGACCGAAGCCGTGCCCGTCTTTGCGCGTTGTGAATCCCTGGGAAAAGATCCGGCCAATATTTTCAAGGGCGATGCCGATTCCATTATCGGTAATGGCGATCTGGACCTGGTCGGCAGAGGGAGAGGAGATTGAAAGAGTGATGGTGCGATGGGAAGGGATTTCGCGCAGGGCGTATTTGGCGTTGCTCAGGAGATTGACGAGGATTTGGAGGGCCTTGTGACGGTCGACCATGACAGGCGGAACGCTCTGGAAAAGCCGGGTGACCTGGATTTGCTCGCGCTCGAAAGAGCCGCTGTTGATCTGGAGAGCGTCTTCGATGAGGTCCTTGGCATCGAGCTCCTCGAGCACCCCTCCTATTTTCGCATAGCTCTGCTGCATGGCGACGATGATCTTGATATGGTCGATATTTTTGACCAGGAGTTTGACTTCGTTTTGCATCTCCTGCTTGTCGCTGGTGAGGACGGTTCCGAGCTTTTCCAGGTAATCCGGCAGAGCTTTGCCTTTGGAATCGCGGGTCAGATATTCGGCGATGCGTCCCAAGTTCGTCTTGAGCAGAGCCGAGACTTTGCCAATGGTTTCGACGGGAGAGTTGCGGAGGCGTTCCTTGAGGGTATCGGCGGAGATATTGACGCTGTTGAGGACATTGCCGACGTTATGCAGGACGCCGGTGGCGACCTCGGCCATGCCGGCCTGTCGGGAAGTGAGCACCAGGTTTTCCTGGGCCTCGGCGAGTTCGGCGCGGGCGCGTTCCTTGGCGGCGACCTGCAGTTCCAGTTCGCGGGTGCGTTCCTCGACTCGATGTTCGAGTTGGTCCTGGGCCTGCCTGAGCAAACTGTTTTTATGGGCTATGGCGAATCCCCAGGCCAGCGCGAGGACGGAGACAGTCAGCACTCCGAGGAGCACCCAAAGAAGGCGGGCCAATGTCCACCAGGGAGGACGCTGGAGCACGAGCACGTCGGCCGGGGACCGCATGCGCAGGAGGAATGAACGGGTGGTGCCGTATTCATCACTCTGGACTTCGTACACGCCGGTGACGGCCAGGCGGCTGCCGGGCTGCAGGTCAGCCAGAATCGGAGAGCCCAGGGGTGTTGACTCCAGACTTGCTTCGAATGCGGAGGCTTTTGAATGGATCAAAATGCGGGTTTCTCCATTCTTTTGAGCCGCGTTGAGCAAAGTGCCTTCTGCCCTGGCCAGGCGGCCTTCCCATTCCTGATTCACCGTGTGCATCGGCGGCAGATCAATGGGAGCGGGTTCATTGCCGTGCATGACGCGGTGAAAAACGGCCTCGCGCAGCAGGAATTTTCGACCCTGATTTCCCGGGAACCCCACAACTTCGACCCGATCGCCGGTATTCAAAACTTCTTTCTGCCGCGACAGGGCAAATACGCTGTCCTCTCCATCCTGGATGGACAGGTAACGTCCGGGCACATGCAAAACCACTGTTCCGGCCGTGCGAATCCTGTGATGCAACGTCGTGTCGGTGCTGAAACGCCGCAGGCTGTCCAGGTTGCGGAGTGGCACTGAAAAGATATCCGCAGCCTCGGGTTCCTGGACGAGAATGTACTTGGATTCCGGGATCCAGATTTGGATGCCGGTGAGCTGGTGGCGCGCATTGGCACTTGCCGCGCAGACGCCTTGCACGCGCGCGATGGCACCCTCGAGAAATTTCAGTGTTCGCGTCGAAGGCACCCAGGCTTCGAATTCGCCGCTGGAGGTGGTTAATTCTATGTGGCGGAGCCCGTTAATTTCCGTGACGCTCCTGACATAACCCTCCATTTGCACCCAGCGGCCTTCTTCGTGTCCAGTGAGCGCCTGTTCGAGCGTTATCAATGGTCCCTTCTCTGCATCAAGACTCCACCATCCGACCCGCCGGAGCACGGCATTGGTGACGAGAGGAACAAAGTTTCCTTCCGCCGTTGTGCCTTCCACTTCGACGATGGTTCCCGGCTTGGAAGTGTCCGGCGAATCCCATCGCGGATTGACGATGCGAATGCCGCCGCTGTCATCCTGCACGTACGCCATCGATGTCCGGGTGTGCGAAAAAGTGACGAGGCCCCGGATGAAGACGGGCAAGCTCCGGGCGGCGTCCTGCGTGTTGAGTTCCCGGATTTGGGCGGCGATGCGCAGATTTGGCGCCTGTTGGCCGGGGGAAGCATTGAGAGCCGTTGCGGATTTCCCGGGCCGGTAGAACCCGTTGCGAAGAGTGTGTTGGACTCCGAGCACGGCAGGGTAACCAATTGCTTCCACGGCTTCTCCCGGGCGCAGCGGCTGTGTTTGCCGGGTCTGCAAGGTGACTTGTCCCGTCGAGTCCCAAATCACAACCCACTTGCCGGCTTCAAATCTGCGGACGATTCCATGAACGCAAATCGGGTGGTTGGTCGAAAGCCCTTCCTGAATCTGATCGATCGCGGTTGGCTCGATTTCAAACCGCGGATCGGTCGC
>DASRKU010000462.1:0-3107 GCA_035648815.1 Verrucomicrobiia bacterium
TCATCAATCTCTGCTTCATAGCTCCAGCCAGTTGGCGATGCTGGATGCCTTTGGGCGGCTGGAGGCCGAACGGGAGGCTTTTGGGGCCCTGGTGCGGCAGCGCTCGGAACTGATCGCGCAGAAGGCAGCCCTGGTTCTGGATGAAGCCGCTTATGCCCGGCAATTGGATTTGCTCCGGTTCCAGGTGAATGAAATCACCGCGGCGCGACTCGAACCGGAGGAGGATCTTCGGGTCGAACTCGAGCACCAACGGGCCAGCAACGCGGCAAGGCTCCTGCAATTAAGCCAGGAAATGCTGGCCGTCCTGACCGAGAACGACGGCTCAGTGCTCGACCAAACCGGCATCATCGGCCGCAGCTTGTCCGAATTGCACCGGCTCGACCCGGGCTGCTCCAGCCTGGTGACGCCGCACGAACAAGCCGTCGGCGCCCTGCAGGAATTGCAATCGGAACTGACCCGTTACGTGGATAAAATCGATCTGAATGCCGATCGATTAAAGGAACTGGAAGAGCGCCTCAACCTGGTCCAGTCGCTGAAACGAAAGTACGGCGGCAGCCTGGCTGCCGTTCTGGAGTTTGGCGAAACTGCGCGCCAGAAACTGGCGGCGCTCGAACAGCGCGATGCGGAACTGGCCCGGCTCAACACCGAACTGGAAAAGATCGAGACGGGAGTGCAGCGATTGAGCCGGGACTTATCGGCAAAGCGCGGCAAGGTGATCCCTGAATTGAGCAAAGCGGTCAGCCGCGAACTTCGCGATTTGGGTTTCAAACAGAGCAGGTTCGACGTGGCGATTGCCAGCGAATCTCAAATTTCAAGTTTCAAATCTCAAATTCCCGCAACGGGCCTGGACACGGTGGAATTTCAATTTGCTCCCAACCCAGGGGAGCCGGCGCGGGCATTGCGGGCGATTGCGTCATCGGGCGAACTGGCCAGGGTCATGCTCGCTCTGAAGACCGTGCTGGCCGCCGAGGACGAGATACCCGTTCTGATCTTTGACGAGGTGGACGCCAATGTCGGCGGCGAAACCGCCAATGCGATCGGCGAGAAAATGCGGCGCATTGCGGCCAGGCGCCAGGTCCTGTGCATCACGCATTTGCCGCAAGTGGCCGCGACCGCCTCGGCTCACTACGTCGTGACCAAGCAGGTTCAGAAAGGGCGAACGGTGTCGGAGATTGCTTTGCTCGACAAACGCGCACGCGTGGACGAGCTGACGCGAATGCTTGGAGGCCAGACCGAGGCCGCGCGCAAGCATGCCGAGTCGCTGCTCAGCAGTCTCCCGTAGCAGTCGAGGTGACGAGACTCACACTTTCTTTGAAATTAGAGCCTCCTCACGTCGGCTGCTACAGGTGAACGTTCAGATTGCGCCGCTGAACGCGGCGCTAACGGCGCAGCAGCGCCGTTCCTACCCAGCCAAAAACTTCATCTCGCCTTCAGGATGGGCGTGGGGTAAAGTTTCGGCCCGTTTCGAGAACACTGAACCTTTGATTGAAGTGATGACATCCACGCAGATTCGCCAATCCTTTCTTGATTTTTTCAAGTCGAAGCAGCACACGATCGTGCGTTCTTCGAGTTTGATGCCGGATTCGCCAAACCTGCTGTTTACGAACGCGGGGATGAACCAGTTTGTGCCCATTTTTTTGGGCCGCAACAAGCCCGATGTGAGCCGGTGGGCGGCCGCTATTCCCGGCAAAGACACGCGCGCGGCGGACACCCAGAAATGCATCCGGGCCGGAGGCAAACACAACGACCTGGAAGACGTTGGGCTGGACACGTATCACCACACGTTTTTTGAGATGCTGGGCAACTGGAGCTTCGGGGACTACTTCAAACGCGAAGCCATCGATTGGGCGTGGGAACTGATCGTGGACGTCTGGAAATTTCCAAAGCAACGGTTGTACGCCACCGTGTACAAGCCCGACCCGGCCAAGGGCGATCCCAGCCAGCTGGACCAGGAAGCCTGGGATTTTTGGGCGGAAAAATTCCGGAGCGCCGGGCTGGATCCGAACGTGCACATCGTGTTCGGCGACAAAAAAGACAATTTTTGGATGATGGGCGATACCGGGCCCTGCGGTCCGTGCAGCGAAATCCATGTCGACCTCACGCCTCAGGGCGACACGAAGGGGGCGCTGGTCAACAAGGGCACGGCCGAATGCATTGAAATCTGGAATCTGGTGTTCATTCAGTACAATGCGAATCCGGACGGCACGTTTTCACCGCTCCCGGCACGGCACGTGGATACAGGGATGGGTTTTGAACGGGTCACGGGGATCATGCAATGCACCAGGCAATTCAAGGATTTCAGGCGCGTTGTTTCCAATTACGAGACCGATATTTTTCGCCCGATTTTTGACGCGCTGGAAAAGTTGAGCGGGAGAAAGTACGGCTCGACGCTTCCCAGCGCGACCGCCGAGGTTTCGGATCACAAATCCCAGGTTGCCACCGACGTGGCTTTTCGAGTGATCGCCGATCACATCCGGACCTTGAGTTTTGCGATTGCGGACGGCATTCAGCCCGGGAACACGGACCGCAATTATGTGTTGCGCCGGATCCTGCGCCGGGCGGTGCGGTATGGGCGCACGCTGGGATTTCACGAGCCGTTTTTTTACAGGCTGGTGGACGTGCTTGCCGAAACGATGGGCGGTGTCTTTCCGGAGGTTCGGGAGAAGCGGACGCACGTCCAGCAGGTGATCCAGCGGGAGGAAGAGGCATTCAACAAGACGCTGGACCGGGGAATCAAGTTTTTCGAAGAGATTGCCAAAAAGGAACTCGAAGGAGCAGAGGGCCGTGGCGCAAAGCAAGCGCGTTTGAGCGGCACCATGGCTTTTACTTTGTACGACACCTACGGTTTCCCGCTGGATCTCACCGAGTTGATGGCTCGCGAACGCGGGTGGACTGTGGATGTCGAGGGTTTTGAGAAGTTGATGGACGAGCAGCGCGCCCGGGGCCGGGCGGCGCAAAAGAAGGAAGTCATCTCGCTTTCGGAAATCGAAACCACGACGCCCACACAGTTCGTCGGGTACGAGAAACGGGAGGCGCCGGCAAAGATTCTCGAAGTGGTCAGCCTCAAGGGCAAGACTGGCGTGATCCTTGATAAATCGCCATTGTAC
>DASRKU010000463.1:0-3986 GCA_035648815.1 Verrucomicrobiia bacterium
TCGAAAAAGGTCCCATGCCGTTGAAAGTGGAATCGGTCGATCTCGGCTCGCGTGATAACGACGGACAGCAACTGACGCTTGCCCTGCAGATCAGCGGCCTGGCGCTGACAAGGCCAACGAAATGAAAAACACTTTTACAGCCGTCCTGCTCTGCATGGTGGCCGCGATCACGCTCTCGACGGGCGCGCAAACCCCTGCCGCCTCTCGTCCCCAGGATTTTGCCGCTTTCAAAATCATCAGCGAACGGAATATTTTCGATCCCAACCGCCGCCCCCATCTTTCGTCCGGCCCGGCTCCCAAAATCGTCGACTCCTTTGCCCTTGTGGGCACCATGTTCTACGGCACAAACAGTCTCGCGGTCTTTGAAGGTTCGCATTCCGAGTATCGCAAAGTCCTGGAACCCGGCGGCAGCATCGCGGGCCAGGTCTTGAGGCAAATCGGACCCGAGGCGGTGAAGCTCTCCTCCGGCTCCAACGAACTGGAACTCAAAGTCGGGATGCAAATGCGCCGCAATGAAGACGGGCAATGGTCCGTCGGAAATCAGCCCGAATCCTCCCTCCAGGCCTATCAACCGGACTCGAGTCGCTCGACAACCAGAAGGCGGTCTGAACCGGGCGCGCGCAGAAGCGAACCTCAGAATTCCCAGCCGGACGCAACGGACGTTCCCGACGCGCCCCCCGCGCCGGATTTGGATACGACCAACGCTCCTCCGGTTAACGCCGGCGGAGATCCCAATGATCCCGTCGCGCGGATGATGCGCCGCCGGGCACAGGAAGCCGGCAACGAGAATAACAATTCAAATCCATGAAAACCTACTCAGGCTTTGTCCTGGCAACTATCCTCACTGCCGCCGCCAACACCGGGGCGCAAACCAATTCGCCGGCGCCCGCCATCCCCACGCCCGCCGCCGCGATCACCAATGCGGCCGCTCTCCAGCCCGCAGACCAACTCCCCGCGGTCCCGGATCTGCCGGAACTGGCAAGCGACGGTTCAACCAATGGCCTGCGCCTGAATTTCCGCAATGCCCCCATCGACCTCGTCCTGAATTACCTCAGCGATGCCGCGGGTTTTATCATCGAGCTCGACATCCCCGTGCATGGAAACGTGAGCGTCATCAGCAGCCATCCCATGACCAAAGATGAAGCCGTTGATCTCCTGAATTCCGTGCTCAACAAAAACGGCTACGCCGCCATTCGCACCGGCCGCACTCTGAAAATCATGGATAAGAACACCGCCAAGAGCAGCAATAACCCCGTCCGCATCAGCAACGATCCCGACTCCATCCCCAATAATGACGAGATGGTCACGCAAATCGTCCCCATCCGCTTTGTCGAAGCCAGCCAGCTTGTGACGGACCTGTCGCCATTCGTTTCTTCCCAGGCGACGATTATCGCCAACCAGGCCGGCAACTCCATTGTGATCACCGATACCCAGGCCAATATCCGGCACCTGGTGGAGATCATTAAAGCCATCGATTCCAGCGCCGAGGATGTCGGCGAGCTCAGAGTGTTTCACCTGGAACACGCCGATCCCACCGAGATGGCCAATCTGCTGACCAGCCTTTTCCCGGATGCCAATAATGCCAATGCCCAGGTCCCAATCCGGTTCGGCGGCGCGCGCGGGGGAGCCGGGGGTGGTCGTGGAGGCTTCGGAGGACGCGGAGGGTTCGGCGGATTCCCCGGATTTGGCGGATTCCCTGGATTTGGCGGCGGCGCGGCCCCGAGCACCGGAAATTCGCAAACCGAACGGATTAAAAAGCGAACCCAGGTCGTTGCTGTGGCCGATCCCCGCACATCGTCGGTCGTCGTCACCGCAAACAAGGATTTGATGGACCAGATTGCGGCCATGGTGAAGGAGCTCGATTTCAGGTCGGACAAGGAGCAATCGGTCCGGGTGATTCATTTGAACAACGCCGACGCGCAGGGAATTCTGCCCGTTCTCCAGGATATGTTTCAGAACAATGCCAATCGGAACAACCGCAGCAGTTCGACCCAGGTCAGCCCCTTCCAGAACCGCCTTCAGCAGAGTCAAAACAACAACAACTCCAGCATGAGCGGTTTCGGCACCGGGCTCGGAAACGGACAAGGCGGAGGCGCACGCGGCGGGATCGGCGGGGGATTTTAACGCGGACGCTCAGCAGGCCATCAACACTTAAAATTTATGAAAAGAACACAAACGATTCGCAAGCGGGGGGCGGCATTCATTTTGGCGGTCTGCTGTCTCATCATGGCCTGCGCGCCTGGCGCACGCGGCCAACAACGCGGCGGCGGCGGCGGCGGTGGGTTCGGAGGCTTCGGCGGATTTGGCGGCGGCAACCGCGGGGGCAACCAGAACTCCGGCAGCCAGCAACAGGGCTACAATCCCAATGGCTCGGTCGGCAGCGCCACCTTCTCCGTCGACCCGGACACCGGCAACCTCATCGTCATCGGTGACAAGGCGACCCTGGAAGACATCAGCCAGGTTGTCGCCAGCCTGGACCGCCCCAAACCGCAGGTTCTCATCAAGGTTGTTTTCCTGGAGGTCCAGCATAACAACGCACTGGACATCGGACTGGAAGGCGGCTGGAGCAAAGGCATCGGCAACTCGATGACCAGCGGCGTCGCCAACGTGTTCGGATTGTCCAGCCTGGGAAGCCCAGCCACCAACCAGGTGCTGAATCCCTTAGGCATGCCCGTCTCACCGTTCACCGCCCTCGGACCCTTCTCCGGCCTGGGCGGCGCCGGCTTATACCAGGTCATGGGCGCCGATTTCCAGGCCACCCTCCGCGCCATCGCCCAGGCCGGCAATGCGCAGTTGCTCTCCCGGCCTTCCATCATCGCCCGCGATCGGCAGCCGGCTCAAATCGTGGTCGGCCAAAACGTCCCCTTGATCACCAGCGTGAACTTCACCACGTTCGGCACCCAGAACAATGGCATCACCTACACCCAGGTCGGCATCATCCTCAAGGTGACCCCTTTCATCACTCCCGATGGCCTCGTCGAAATGATCGTTTCTCCTCAAACCTCCGCCCTCAACTCCACTGTGACCGTGCCCATCTCCGCAGGAGTCAACGCGCCAGTCATTGATATCCGCTCCGCCGATACCGTCGTGGTCACGCCCGACGGCCAGACCGTCGTCATCGGCGGCCTCATGGAAAGCGACAAGGCCTCCACCGACAGCAAAATCCCGTTCCTGGGCGACATTCCCTTGCTGGGGAATCTGTTTAAACGAAAAATCCGGAACGACACAAAAACCGAGTTGCTGATTTTTCTGACTCCGCGCATCATTCGGGCGCCATCTGAACTGGCCGCTATGTCCGAGAGGGAAAAGAACCTGTCCATTGTTCCCAAATCCTATTCCGAGGAGGAATTGGATCGTTTCCTGGAACGCGTTCCGCAGAAGAAGGAACCTGCGAAGAAAAAGTAGGGCCAGCGCCTGATTATGGAATTGCGCCGTCGAACTTCCCTTGTGTATGGGCTCCTGCTCGTGGTCTGGGGGATCGTGGTGGCCTGGCAACTCGAAGAGCACAGGGAGGTCCGGGAATCGGCCAAGACCGATCTGCGCAGAAGCTGCAAAGCCATCGCCAATACGGTGGGCGCCTTTATTCGTGGACTCCAATTCCGGGGCGCCGTTTTTCCGGAGCGGCTGGAACCTGCCTTTAACGAACTCGTCAACGGGTCAACCAACGAACTGGTCAAGTCCAGCGAACTGGTTTCCATTGCGCTGCTCAACGCCGCCGGGGACCGGCTGGCCTCGGCGGGAAGGCAATTGGATCTTTCCCAGGTGGACATCTTGCAGCAAGGCGAACACTGGGGCACTCACAGCGTCGTGATGGTTTACCCGGTCGAAGGCGCCACCAACTCCAGCACGGTCGTCCTCCCGCCTTTTCGAGAGCTCACCAATACGTTTCCCGAAGGCTTTCGCGGAAGATTTCCGCGCCGCGGCGAGCCAAGGCCCGAGGCCGCCACCAACGGCCCACCTCCCGGTGATGGCCCGCCGGAACCTCC
>DASRKU010000464.1:0-3148 GCA_035648815.1 Verrucomicrobiia bacterium
CCGTAACGCTGCCGGGAACGGCATCGACGGCTTTGCCGCGATACACGACCGCCACTGTCGCAACCGGGCGAAGAGCGTAGAGGAGCGCCCATGCAATTGCGGCGAGAATCGCCGTGGCAAGGGAAAGTTTCAGCGCCAGGCGCGGGGGTTTACTTGCCATTTTGCAGATAACGGTTGGGGATAACGTCGAGCATCGGGTCGATGCAAAGCGTCGAGACGAACTGCGACCATAGGTTAAAGAAATCGGACCGCGCCACGGCCAGGGCCCAATCGGACTGGTAGAGGTTCGAACGGGTGGCGTTGATGTCGTTCTCGGACAGGAGACCGCGTTTGACGTCTGCCGTGATTGCCGCGACTGCATTCTCCGCCAAGTCACGGCGCCGCTGAGTCAGATCCAATCCGCGCCAGGAAAAGCCAAGCTGTTTTTCAAGGTCGCGCACCTGCGCAATGGTCTGGTCAACGGTGGTGTGCAAAGTACGCTCCAGGCTGTGCTTGCGGCTCAACGCCGAGAGCTTCGCGCCGCGCGTGGCGAATCCATCAAAAACGGACCAGTTCGCCACGACATTGTAGTTGTTCGACTTGGTGACGTACTGATTCACCGTGCCTGGAACGACATTGGCCTGCGTCTGTTGACTATTGTAATAGCTCAAGCCAAACATCGGCCGCAACTGAACCCGGGCGATTCGATAATCGAGATCCGCCTGCTTGATACTGTCACGCAGATTCGCGATTGGATAAGTCTCCTCACCCCCTTCGTCCACCAAACGCTGCGCCAACTTGGTGACGATCTCCGGCGCATAAGCTGGCCGCGGAACTTCGTCGGGGATGTTCTGTGTCCCGAAGTCGGCCTGCCCGATGCTCAAGGCGAACAATCTCTTCGAATTCTCTATATCCTCCACCACGCGATCGCGGGCCAAAAGGGCGTCATCCACCGCCATCTGGGGAGCGGCCGCCGCCCCCGGCGGAAGGGTCTTCGCCTTGACCTGATCCTCCGCGAAAGCCAACGCCCGCTCCGCCTGTTGCAGCGCGTATTCAGCATTGCGCAGCCCAATCTTCTTGGCGACGAGCGCGAGGAATTGCGCCCGGGTGGAAACGATTAATTGGCGATAGGCGTCCGCGTAATTCCGTTCGGCAATCTGGACCCCAATCTTGCCGATATCCGACCGGGCTTTGAGGGCGCCCCAGTGGTAGATCGGCTGGTTGGCAGAGATGCTGTAGAGCAGGCCGGAATTCGTGCTTGAATTGCTGGCCGCATAGGCCGTGGTTGTGGTGTTGCTGCCATACTGCACATTGGTGCCCAAGCTGGGCAACATGGCCGCTGCATCGCTGATGCGATTGCCCTCCGCCTGCGCAATGTCGATGTTGCGGGCGATCATCTGCGGCGATTGCGCGAGGGCCGAAACCAGAACCGGCCGCAACTCAGGGATCAGGTCCTCCGGTAATGGCGGCAGGTTCGAAGATGATTGTCCCAACGCTCCGATCGGGATCGCCAGCAAGCCGGCAGCCAACAACCGGCTGATGCGACCGTGCGGGTGAAACATAGCTATAAATTGGTGCAAAATCGAGGAAGCGTCAGACCGTGGCATTTCAGGCATGATTGCAATGCGGAAATCTTTGCTGAACAGGCCGCCCTTCCCCTCGTTCCAGGCGCTGTCGCGACTTCAGGTTTGGCGGTGAACTCCTTTGATTTGAGCGCGTGCCGGCGAAGTTGTTCCAACGACTATGCGCAATGGTGAAGCGGTCATCGATCTTCCGTCTTGCCCGGCGGCCTTCGGTTCGCCAAGCGCATCGGCGCGGCGATTCGCCAATTTTCATTCTTTGACACAGACCCGGCAGTTCCGCTTCACTCTTATCTCCACCGCCTTTTCTCTTGACATGCAAATTCCATCTCCCGTCAGCGATCTATGGCGCCACCGCGAGCTGCTCTGGCAGTTCACCTTGCGCAACATCGAACTGCGCCATAAAGGCAGTTACCTTGGGTTCGTTTGGTCGTTCTTGAATCCTCTGCTTCTTCTGGCTCTTTACGTCTTTGTTTTTGGGTACATTTTCGGGGGCACGTTTGGCGAGGGTCCGCAGGAAACAAAGCTCGATTACGCTCTCGGCCTTTTCACCGGCCTGACGATCATCCAGTTGCTCGCCGAAGTGATCGGAGTCAGCCCAGCCATTTTCGTGTCGCAGCCGAATTTCGTAAAGAAGGTAGTCTTCCCACTGGAAATCCTCCCCGTTGCCAGCGTGGGAGCCTCCGTTTTCCATTTCTTGATTTCGCTTGCTCTTGTGGCCCTCGGTGTTGTGACGGTTGGCCCGGGTTTGTCGTGGTCTGCGCTCTGGCTTCCGGTAATCATTTTCCCCATTGTTCTGTTCGCACTCGGCCTGGCTTGGTTCATCTCTTCTTTGGCGGTTTTCTTTCGCGATATCGGGCAAGTCACTCCGGTGCTGATCCAGGCGCTGATGTATTCGAGCGCCATATTTTTTCCCGCGAAGATCATCAAGGGGACTGCATGGGCTATCCTGCGTCTCAACCCCTTGCTGCACGCGGCGGAACTCGCACGCGACGCGCTATTGTGGCACCATGCGTTGAATTTACGCCATCTTGGCTACCTGTGGGCGACCGGGATCTTCACCTGTTGGCTCGGCTACGTGGCTTTCCGCAAAATGAAGGCGGTTTTCGCAGACATCCTGTAGCCAGCCCGGGTCTTCTCCGTTGCCCAAGAGCTAATGCCCATCGAACCCATCATTTCCGTCCGCGACGTTACCAAGGCCTACCGGATCTGGAGCAATCCGGCGAGTCGCTTGTTTTCGCCGATGTGGCGATCCATCGCCGGAATGGCGCCGCCGGGATCCCGATGGAACGCCGCCGCCTTGCGCCGGGCCGCACGCCTCTACCGAGACTTCTACGCCCTCCGCAACGCGTCGTTCGAAGTCCGAAAAGGAGAGAGCATCGGCATCATTGGGCGTAATGGCTCCGGGAAAAGCACGCTGTTGCAGATCATCGCCGGGACGCTGCAACCCACGACCGGAGTGGTGGCCGTGAACGGAAGAGTGGCGGCTCTGCTGGAACTAGGCTCGGGATTTAATCCTGACTTCACAGGCAAGGAAAACGTCTTCCTCAACGCCGCCGTGCTCGGACTCAGTCGGCCACAAATTGAAG
>DASRKU010000465.1:0-3123 GCA_035648815.1 Verrucomicrobiia bacterium
CGCTAATCCAATCCCAGTCCCCAAACTGCTCATGAGCGCACCTGCGGCAAAAATCATGGTCTCCGTCGGAGAAAAGTTCGCCTGCATCAAGATTGCCGGACGCGCTAATTTTACATCGAGCATCGATTTCAAAACCCTCCTGGACGAACTTTTCAAAAGAGGTTACGCCTGGTTCGTGCTGGACCTGGGCGAATGCGTTTTGATGGATAGCACCTTTTTGGGAGTGTTGACCGGGCTCGGCTTGAAAATCAACTGCCCCCAGCCCGATGGCGTGGAACGCAAACTGGAACTGTTCAATCCCAACCCCCGAATTCTGGAGTTGCTGGAAAATTTGGGCGTTCTTCACCTCTTCACCATCGCCGATCAGGAAATGAAGTTTCCACAGAAAACCGAGCCGTGCGAAATTGCGCCGGCGAGTCCTTCGCGAGATGAAGTCAAAGCGGCCTGCCTGGAAGCCCACCAGACGCTCATGCAGGCCCATCCCGAGAACGTGTCGCGCTTCAAGGACCTGGCCCAGTTTCTCGCCGAAGATCTGAAGAAGACCAGCCCGGGCTCGTGAGAGGGAGATAGCGTGTGCTATAAACGGCACGGGCGTACTGCGTGCGTCGGGCCGCATGACTAACGCGCCAGCACGTGGAGTGCGTGCGCTTTAGCGCCGCTCTCGGATGCCTTCCTTATACCCTCGTTCAATCCCCGCCTGCCGCACGGTCCCATCCACAGCGCCGCTAAAGACGGCGCACTCCACGTGCTAGCGCGTTGTTTATGCATAGCTGCGCGGGCCAATTGCTGATTCTGCAGGCGCTCTAATAACTCCTTAGATTCCATTCCTCGAACAGCTCCTTGGGTATTTCGAGGAGAAATCGCGAAGCCCTCTGGATGCTATCGCCTCCGCCAGCACTGGCCCGGACCAGCGGATAACTCAGGTAGAGCTCGTTCCGGGCGCGGGTCACGGCAACATACATCAGCCTCCGCTCCTCTTCCTCCCCCTCAATTGATTCCAGCGATCGGGCCGAGGGGAACAATCCATCGCAAAGCATGATGATGAACACCACGTCAAACTCCAGGCCTTTGGCCTGGTGAATCGTCGAAAGCCGCAGTCGCTCGTCATCGCCGCGCGCCGGCTGGTCATCCTCCGGCTCCAGGTCCGTTAAGAGCGCGAGCTGCGCCAGGAAATCCTGCACGGTCTGGAATTGCCTGGCGAAGACGGCGATTTGTTCCAGGTCCTCCAGCCTGGATCGATAATTGGCGTAGTTTTCCTTCAGGTGATCCTCATATCCCGCGTCTAGGGCGAGCCGGATCAGCTTCGAAGTATCGGTGCGCACGTCCTCCGATTCCATCTGGCTGATGGTGGCGACGAACTGGGCCCAGGCGACCGCGGATTTCCTGGGCACGTGGGCGGCACAGTCCTGGAGAGCCGCAGCCAGCGGGGTCCTGGATTCGTTGCCCTCTGCGCGCGCTGTCTCCAGGTCCGCGGCGGGCGGCGCGGCGGTGCGCAGATATGTTTTCCAGAGCTTGTCCGCCCCTTTGGCGCCGATGCCCGGAAACAATTGCGCCAGCCGTTTGAAGGAAATTTCGTCGCTCGGATTGGTCACAAGTTTGAGGTACGCCATGACGTCCTTGATGTGCGCCTGTTCAAAAAACCGGATGCCGCTGGTGATCGTGAAGGGAATGTTCCGGCGGGTCAGTTCCAATTGCAGTTCCAGCGCGTGAAAATGAGAGCGGTAAAGCACCGCCATTTTGTTCAAGTCCGACCCTTCCTCCCGCAATTCGAGCACGCGCTGGGCTACAAATGCCGCCTGCTCGGAGGCGTCGTTGCACGCGACCACGACGGGCCGGGCCCCCACCTTGCGCGCGGGCTCCAGTTGCTTGGCGAACTGGCGAACATTCGCCCGGATCGCCGCGTTGGCGAGTGTCAGAATTTCCGGAGTGCTGCGATAATTGGTCTCGATTTTGTAAACCTTGGCGTCGGGGTATCGATTCGGGAATGCGAGGATGTTTTCATAATTTGCCCCGCGCCATGCGTAGATGCTCTGGGCATCATCACCCACCACCATGAGGTTGTGATGCCGCTCAGCCAGCAAATCGATCAGCTCGCTTTGCAGCCGGTTTGTGTCCTGGTATTCGTCCACCAGGATGAACTGGAACCTGCGCTGGTAATGCTCCCGCACCTCCTGGTGCTCCTGCAACAGCCGCAGCCACAACACCAGCAGGTCGTCGAAATCCATGGCATTGGACGCGCGGCGCCGCGCGCCGTAGGCATTTTCAAGAGCCGCTATCTGCGGCGCCAGTTGAATGAAATAATCGTACTTCTCAGCCAGCACCTCCAGCGCGCTCTTCCGGGTGTTCAGCGCCATGGAAAAAATGTCGGCCAGGACTTCAGGCTTCGGAAACCGTGTCGCTTTCACGTCAATATTCGACTCGGCAATGCAGGTGGAAATGAGATGCCTCGCGTCGTCACGATCCATGATGGTAAAATCGCGCCGGTATCCCAGGAGCGACGCGTGCTGGCGCAGGACGCGGTTGCCGATCGAGTGAAATGTTCCGCCCCAAAGCGCTGCCAGCTCGTGACCCAGCAGGTCCGAAACCCGCCGCATCATTTCCTTGGCCGCTTTGTTCGTGAAGGTGAGCAGCAGGATTCGATCGGGCGGAATGCCCTGCTCCAGTAAATACGCAACTCGATACGTGAGCGTGCGCGTCTTGCCCGAACCAGCCCCCGCAATGACAAGCGACGGGCCAGGCGGCGCCGTCACCGCCGCAAATTGCTGCTCGTTGAGTTCACGGGCGTAGTCAATTTGCAGGTGCACCGCCGATTGAAACGGCTGCAGCACATAGTCGCGTGACATGCGAAAACCGTAGTCGGGGCCTCAACTCTTGTCGAATCCGCAAATGGGAGGGAACCGGGTCATCCGCGAATTACGCGAATTTCACTAATAGGGTCAAAACAAAAAACGTTCCTCACCCCGCCCTTTCCCGTCCGAAGGAAGAGGGAGAAGAAATACTTCAACTAGAAGCAATTTCACTGGCCGCGTTGTGCGGGGCGGTGCATTGGAATTGGGATAGACTAATGTTCTCGGCCACTCGTCCAGTGGTTTAGTGAAATTCGCGTAATTCGCGGATTGGACC
>DASRKU010000466.1:0-2879 GCA_035648815.1 Verrucomicrobiia bacterium
CACTATATCGGATCGCCGGCTTAATTATTCGATTTGTTTGCATGTCGGGTGTAAACCTATTTCAGGACCCGACCGGTCCTTGAGCGTTGGAAATTGGATGTTGGTTGTTGGATGTTCACGCCTTCAATATGGGGACGAGCCGTCCCCACTCCTCCCGGAGAGGGCTAGGTGAGGGTTTTCTTTGCCTTTCTCGCCCATTTTTTGATTTCGGCAACACGCCCCAAACTCCGGATCCCCAGGCATGATGCCTTGCGGCCGGGCAAAACCCATTGTACCCTGCCCCCGAGAGTTGAGTTCCGAATCACGACACAGCGATCTAACGTGTTTTACAAATTAAGGAGACAATCATGAAGACGAGATTCGTTTCACTGGCTACCGCCGTTCTTCTTGGGTCCCTGTGCATCTCATGCACCGCTACCCGCAACGAAACCCGCAGCGATGACATGATGGGCGCCGGCCATGGCGCGAAAAAGGCGCAACGCATGGGGCCGGGCATGATGGCTGGCATGCAGGGCTGCCCCTGCTGCGTCGCGCAGATGCCAGGCCCGGGAATGATGCCGCCGCCGCCCCCGCCCATGAGGCGCCGCCAGATGATGCAGCAGCGCCGGGACATGATGGAGCATCACGAGCAGATGATGGTGCGCTGGAAATCCATGCAATCCGAGCTGGACCAGAAAATCGCGAAAATGAACCAGGCGACCGGACAGGATAAAGTGGATGCGATGGCCGACGTGATCAACACGCTGGTGGCCCAGCGCAACGAGATTGCCAACCACCTCATTGGTGCCCGCAAACACATGATGGACCGCATGCAGGACCAGCGAGACGGCATGCGGGGACCTCCTTCGCAGCCCGGTGCGAATCCGCCCCCTGAAGAACAAAAGTAGCGATGCGATCCGGCGCCCAGGAGGACGCGAAGCGCATGGAGTGCGTCCGGTTTACCGGCGCTCTGGCTTGAGACTTGCCAAGACCCGGAACCTTCGCGATGGGCGGGACAACGCAGAGCGGCGCTGAAGCGCACGCACTCCATGTGCTGGCGCAATATCCTGCGCCGCGCGGAAAGTCGTAAAGCAATCTAGCCGCTCGCAGGGACCTTCCGCTCGCGCATGAAAACCTTGATGAGATCGGCATCGGGATCGAGCACAAGCTTCTTCTTGAAATCAAACTTGTAAATCCCAAAGTCGCCCTTGTATTCCCAGTTGCACCAGGCGATGTGGTTTTCTTCGAAGGTCGAAATGAGATCGTCATAATACTTCAATCGCTCGGCCCGATCCACGTGAGGCAGGCAGCCGAACTCGCCGCAATAGAGCGGCAGATGCAGCTCCCTGGCGCGCTGGATCGCAGGCCGGAGCATCGACAGCATTTTGTCTTTGTCGAACACCTCGCGCGCTTCGTCGATCGCTCCGAGCACATCCGCATTTGTGGCGCTCGCCGTCGCATACTTCGCCAGCTCCGCGGCGGGAACCGGAAGCCCGGGATAATGCACCGGCCCTGTATAATCCTTGAATGGAACCCAATCCGCCGTGTGATGCGTGAAAAATAACGGCGCATACGTATGCAAACTCAGGATGATGTTCGGATCATTCGCCGGCACCTTCAGATACGGGAAACTCGAGGGTGTCTGCCAGCGGTTTGCGCCGATGACAATCACCCGGCCGGGCTCGAGTTTTCTGACCGCCTGGAACGCCCTGGCAATCAGCTTATTCCAATCCTCAGGATCAGGTGCCACCGGCTCGTTCATCAATTCATACGCCACCCGGTCCACAGGATATTTCTTCAATCGCCCGGAAAGCTCCGTCCACAGCCTGATGAAGGTCGCCTGCGCCGCGGGATCGGTCCACAACTGGATCGTGCCGCCCTCATTCGCGGCATTGAAATAATGCGCCCTCAGGATGTGCAGGTCGACAATCGCGCGCAACTTGTGCTTCTGACACCAATCCAGGCAATGCGTCAGGTAAGTGAACGATTGCTCGATGGGTTTGCCCTCCGCAGTCCACATCTCCGCTTCATCGATGGGAACGCGGACGTGGTCGTAACCCACGCTCGCGATGTACGCGATATCTTTTTCGGTAATGAAGGTGTCCTTGGGCGACCAGCCAAAGTTTTGGGACAGCCAATGGCTCAGGTTGACGCCCCGTTTCAGTTCAAACCCCGATGGAGTGCTGACAGACATTTGCTGAGAATAAGCGCCGGCGCACGTCAGCGCAATCAACGACGCGAAGAGCCATTTTGAGGTGGAAACAAGCGATTTCATTCAGGGACAATCGATATACGAGTATGTCCTGGATCGCCAGTGTTTTGTTCGGCCAACCTTCGTGTGGCCGTGCCTCGTCAGAGCACGGCTGACTTGAGATTTTAAGAATCAAAGCATGGGGACGAGCCGTCCCCAGAGAAATTTCCAAAAGTTGTGGACGGCGGGGGGTGGAAAAAAGGCATCCTGAGGGGGACAAAAGAACCTGCTGCCATCACACGATGGCGGCACAACCCTCAGGACACCTATGGAACAGAAGAATGTAGTCAGCTTGGAAAAGCAAGTCGAAGTGAGCAGCCGTTCGGCATTGGACGAGCTGTTGCGTCAAGGAGCCCAGCGGATGTTGCAGTCGGCCATCGAAGCGGAAGTTCACACGTATGTGGAGGAGTGCCAGGGCAGCGTGAGCCAGAACGGACGGCGCTTGGTCGTGCGTAATGGCCGATTGCCTGAACGTCCCCTCCAGACGGGCCTGGGGCCGGTGCGCATCGAGCAACCGCGGGTCAATGACCAGCGTGCCGGCCATAAGTTCACCAGCCGGATCTTGCCGCCTTACCTGCGGCGAGTGCCGAGTCTGGATGCGCTGATCCCAGCCCTATATTTGCATGGCATATCGACGGGTGATTTTACC
>DASRKU010000467.1:0-2988 GCA_035648815.1 Verrucomicrobiia bacterium
TTGCACCCTCCACAGCTTCTGCCTGAAATTGGTCCGCGAAAATTTTTATCATCCGCAACTCAGGGTGGATCCGAATTTTGTCGTCCTGTCCGATGAACAGGCGCACCAACTCCGGCACAGGACATTGGATGGGCTGCTGGAAAGCTATTACGGCGGCGATACGGCCGATGCGGCGGCGTTCCGGCGCCTGGTCTCCGGCCGCGCGCGCGGCGCCGATCAGCGCATTCGCGAATGGATCTGGCGAGTGCATCGATATGCTCAGTCCCTGGCCGACCCGCAGGAATGGTTTGCCGGTCAAACAGCGCTGTACGGTGAACCGCAACCGGGAACGTGGCAGCGCTGGTTTGAAAGCGGCGTCCAGTCCTGGGGGAAGCTTTGGCTTCCAATTCTTGAATCGCAGCCGAAGGAGAACACGCCCGCCGGGCTTTGTGGCGAGGCGCTGAAACGGCTGGCTGCGAAACCCAGCCGCGCGCAGCGCGGCCCTACCTTGAGGGAAGGCACGCCGCCTACCGAAATGGCATCGGCGTTGCACGAGATTCTGGAGGCGGACAGCGATGACAAGTGGCCGAAGAGGAAGAAAACTTTCTTCCGGGAGCCGTTGAAGAATTTTTTCAAGGAAGCCGGATTTCTTGCCTCGCTTGAGGCGCGCGACGGCGAGGATCCACTGGCCCAGGATTGGGAATGGACGCGGCACGACATGCTCGCATTGCTTCGCGCCACCCAGGAATTTGCGGCGTTGTACACGCGGGCGAAGCGTGAGAGCGGCGGAGTGGATTTTGCGGACCTGGAACAATTTGCCCTGAAACTCCTGCGGCACGACTCCAGCGACGCGGCCATGGACATTGCCGCCTCGTGGCGCAAAAAACTCAAATACGTTTTCGTCGATGAGTACCAGGACATCAACGAAGCGCAGGATGCGATTTTGCGGGCCTTGAGCGACCAGGGGCCGGAGGGAGTTCGAACCGGCAACCGTTTTTTGGTAGGCGACGTCAAGCAGAGCATTTACCGGTTTCGGCTGGCCGACCCGGCGATTTTTCAATCTTACAAGCAGAATTGGGATGCGCCCGGTTCCACGCAGGGCCAGGTCATTTTTCTGTCGGAAAACTTTCGCAGCCGGGAGGGTTTGCTGGATTTCGTGAATGGTTTTTTTGAAACGGTGATGCGCGAGGAGGTTGGCGGTGTTTCGTACGATAAGAAAGCGCGGCTGAATTTCGGAGCGGCAACCGATCGCCTGGCGCTGGGCCGCGCGGCGCAGCCGGGGCGTCACGTCGAACTGCATCTCCGGATACGCGGGGCAACCGATGAAGCTGAAGACGGTGATGACGAGGGATCGGGATCGAGGGGCGCCATGGAACTAGCGGACCTGGAAGCGACTGAGAAGGAAGCCCGGATGCTGGCGCTGCGGTTGCGCGAGTTGCGGGAAAGGAAGGAGCAGGTTTGGGACGAGGCCGGAGGACAGTTTCGCGACGTGGAATGGCGTGACATGGCGGTGTTGCTCAGGGCGCCGGCGGCAAAGGCGGAGGCGTATGCGAAGGAGTTCAATCGCGCGGGTGTGCCGCTGCACGCTTCGCGCGGTGGATTTTATGACGCGACGGAAATCAGCGACTTGCTGGGATTGCTGCAGTTGCTGGACAACCCGCTGCAGGACCTCCCGTTGCTGGCGGTGCTTCGATCCCCGCTGGTCGGGTTGACCCTGGACGAGCTTGCGGCGGTGCGCCTGGCCGGACCCGGGGAATATTTCTGGATTGCGCTTCAAACATTCAATGCATCGGCGCGGACTGTGCCGGCGGGGCTGGAGACCATCCGGGCCGCTGCGCTCGGCAAAACCCGGCCGTTTGTGAAATTGTTTTCAGGCTGGAGACAGAGAACGCGCCAGGGATCGGTTGCCGATTGCCTGGACCAGGTGCTTGCGGAGACTGGTTACGAAGACATTTTGCGGGCGCTGCCCCGGGGAGAGGAGCGGCGAAGGAACATGCGGCGGCTGCTGCAGCTGGCGCGCAAATTCGATCCCTACCAAAGGCAGGGTTTGTTGCGGTTTTTAAATTTCGTGGAAACCCAGCGCGATGCCGAAGCCGAGGAAGAGCCCGCGCCGCCGGCGACCGCGGATGCGGTGCGTTTGCTCAGCATCCACCAAAGCAAGGGATTGGAGTTCCCGATCGTGGCCCTGGCGGACCTGGGCAAGGCATTTAACATGAGCGACACGCGGGCGGATTTCCTGCTGGATTCGGAGCGCGGGATTTGCCCTCGCGTGACGCCGCCCGGCCGCAACGTTTCCTACCCAAGCCTGCCGTATTGGCTGGCAACACAAAGACAAATTCGGGAATCGCTCGGTGAAGAGTTACGCCTGCTTTACGTGGCCATGACGCGCGCAAAAGACCGGCTCGTCCTGGCGGGCAGCGCCTCCGCCAGCCAGGCGCTGCAAGACTGGAAAACAGGCACGGCCGAGTCCCTGGTTTCCACCGAGCGGATCCTGTCCTGCCGAAACTACTGGGCATGGCTCCAGCTTTGGTTGACTTCAGCCACGCGCGCGGAAGACTGGCAGGGCGAATGGAAAGGAGCAAACAGCCTGATCGAATGGACACTCTATTCGGACAATGACACACGCCTGCTCCTTGAGGACCCGGCCGGAACAGCCAGTCTCCGGCCGGCGCCACAGGAACTCCCGGAGCACCTGCTCCAACTTGCCCGCTGGAAGTATCCGTTCGAGCGGGCGGCGCACGAACCGGCCAAGACGTCGGTCACAGCACAACGACGGCTGGCTCTGCTTGAAAATCAGGAGGAGGAAGCAACCAAAGCTCCATGGACCCGTGAGCCTTCAGGCGGCAACAGGCCTCGAAATCGTGCCGGCGCAGGGCCTTTGTCGGCAGCAGAACTGGGAACTGCCCATCACAAGTTCCTGCAGTTTGTCGCCCTCCCACGCGTCTCTTCCGTCGAGGACCTGCGCCAGGAAGCCATCCGTCTCCAGCGCGAACACATCCTCTCCAGCCA
>DASRKU010000468.1:0-2496 GCA_035648815.1 Verrucomicrobiia bacterium
CTGCGTGCGTCCGGCTGCGCGCAGCGCAGCCCTACCAAAGCTTATCCGTGTCCATCCGTGGTTAAGGAGATTGGGCGAAAAAGCCATTGGCATTCCCGGCCAACCATGATATATGCAGCCTCCGCTTCGGTTTGAAGCGGCTGCAGGAACAATAAGAATTTTGATTTATGTCACAGCACCGGAGTCTTCGCGCCGCCGCCAAACTGGGCGGCAAACGGAATGTGCTCAAGCGATTTGAGCGCACGGAACTGCTCAAGAAACGGGGGCAATGGAAGGACGGCGACCGTATTACCGGTCTGCGCAAAACCAAGCCCGATCCGTGAGCGAAGTTCGAGGGGAGAACTGCCAGGCGCAAGTCCGCTGAGTCCATTTCGCGCCGAGGGCGCTTCAACTGCCCCCTGCATGGTTCGTTTGCAAAAGTTTCTGGCCGAAGCCGGGATCGCTTCCCGGCGTGCCAGCGAGCAGGTCATCCTGTCAGGCCGGGTCGCGGTCAATCATGAGACCGTCCGTCGGCTCGGCACACAGGTGGACCCGGCGCGCGACCTTGTCACCGTGGACGGCAAGCCGGTCCGCCCCAGGCGCAAGCTTTATGTGGCGCTGAACAAGCCGCCTGGACGGGCTTGTTCCCGCAATGACGAGTTCGGCCGCCCGACCATTTATGAACTGCTCCCGAAGGAGTGGACCAATCTGCAGTCGGTGGGCCGGCTCGATTACAACACGGAAGGATTGATTTTCCTCACCAATGATGGAGAATTCGCCCTGCGCCTGACGCATCCGCGTTACGAAGTCCGCCGAAAATACCTGGTAACCGCGGATGGCAAAGTGGAATCCGATGTGATGGGGCGGTTTACTCGCGGTGTATTTGACAGGGGCGAGAAACTCAAGGCGGCCAAAGCGCGGCTGATTTCCTCCAGCTCTTCCCGGAGCCTGGTGGAGCTGGAGTTGACGGAGGGAAAGAACCGCGAAGTGCGGCGGCTATTCGAGTCGCAAGGGCTGAGCGTAAAACGCCTTCAGCGCGTGCAGATAGGGAAGATCAAGCTGGGCGAGTTGAAACCCGGCAAATGGCGGACATTGACAGAACCTGAGATTGAATCTCTACTTGGCTGAGCTATGAAAATGAAACTTGGGACGATTTGCCTGACGATGATTTCCACGAGCCTGCTCGCGCAACAAGTCACCAATGCGCCGCCGCCTGCTACCATCCAAACTCCCGCGCCCTCCCCGGCGATCACCGCTCCCGCTTCGGCGGAAACCAACGCGCCCGCCGCCCCGGCGAAGAAAAAGGCCGAGGCGAAAAAACCGAAGCACGCGCCCAGGAAAGCCGCGGCCGCCGAATTGAAAACGGTGCCCCTGGTTCCCGGACCGGCCATCGTCGCCGCCAATCGCGTCAACGTGCGCGGACAGGCAAAACTCAACAGCGAGATTATCGCGCGCATGACCAATGGCGAGGCGGTCACGGTGATCGAAGAAGTTAAGCTGAAACATTCGGGTCCGGAAGAGCCGTCGGCCTGGGCAAAAATCGAGCTGCCCCAGAAAGCCCGCGTCTGGGTGCACGCCTCCTATATCGATCCGGCCACCAAGACGGTGACTCCAAAGAAACTGAACCTCCGCGGCGGACCGGGAGAAAATTTCAGTGTCATCGGCACCCTGACCCACGGCGATGCCGTGAAGGAAATCCAGACCAAGGGCAATTGGATGGAGATTGAGGCCACAACCAATTCCTATGCGTTTATGGCCGCGCAGTACTTGACCCAGGAACCGGCGGTCATCGCGGCCGCTGCGCCCCCGGAAGCCGCGCAAGTGAACGAGCCCCCGGCCGTGGCCGAAGCCCCGACCAATACTCCCACAGTCATCGAGCCTGCTGTCGATACCAATGCCGCCCCGTCCATCGCAACCAACGAGGCCCCTGCGGTGCCCGCGGTCGAAGAACCGCCGCCGCCGCGCATCGTGCAGCGGGAAGGAATTGTCCGCTACACCGCAAGCATTCAGTCCCCGACCATGTTCGAACTGATCAGCCCGGATAATCATCGCCCGATTGATTTCCTTTTCAGCACATCGCCCAGCCTGGATCTCAATCGCTACAAAGGCCTGCGCATCATCGTGACGGGCGAGGAAGGTTTGGACGAGCGCTGGAAGAACACGCCCATCATTACGATCCAACGCATCCAGGTGATCGAGTAATGGGGTTGGACAATCTCATTGACGGACGGGCCGTCGCCGCGGCTCTGCAGGCTGAGCTTGCCGAGCCGGTTGCCGCTCTGAGAAGACGCGGCGTGCAGCCCGGCCTGGCCTTTGTCCGCGTCGGCGAGGACCCGGCCTCCAAAGTCTACGTGGGCCGGAAGGAAAAAGCGTGCGCCGACCTGGGGATCTACTCCGAAACTCACGTCCTGCCGGGGACCGCCACCGAACCGGAGTTGCTCGCGCTCCTTTCCCGATTGAACTCGGATGCGCGATTGCACGGAATCCTCGTCCAGACGCCTCTGCCCCCGCAAATTC
>DASRKU010000469.1:0-5251 GCA_035648815.1 Verrucomicrobiia bacterium
GTTTGCCAGCGCGTCCGGTTGCATCGGCGGACTGGGTGTCGGGGAGTCAGTGACCGAAATACCCCAGGCCACCCAACGGGCTCTCACGCGATCGGTCGCGGGACTCTTTGTCATATCGGCCGTGGTGTCGTTGCTGACTTACTTGTGACAATGGGAAACCGAGGAAACAGAATGGCAGAGCATTTCAAACTTCGGCGCGTCAATGAAATCACCGGCACATTCGTCCTCGTGATTGTCGCGGTGCTGGTCGCCGCGGTCGTCTGGATGGGCCACAGCCAGCGCTGGTTCAGGAGCCGGGTGACATTGCAGATCGTTTTGCCTGAGGCCGGCGCGGCGGGAATCCGCCAGGGTTCGGAGGTGTATTTCCTGGGCACACTCGTCGGCTCGGTGTCCGATGTCATTGTGGACACGACCGGGCGAATGGAGGCCGAGACCAACATCCGGCGGGATTTTTTTCGGTTCGTGCGCGCCGACTCATCGGCGGTTGTCAAAAAGAAGTTCGGGGTGGCGGGAGATGCTTTTTTTGAAATCACGCGCGGCGAGGGGCCCCCGTTGTCCGAGGATGGCGCCTCCATCGTCTGCAACGAACAATTTCAAAGCCCGCTGGAAACGGCTGTTGACGAAATCCGCCGTGAAGCCCTGTTAGTGCTCAAAAAAACCAGCGCCGGTCTGGACACCTGGACCCAATTGGGCGCCGATATGGAGAACGTGGCGGCAGGGATCCAGGCGGGCAAAGGAACCGTGGGCAAGTTGATCACCGACACAGCGCTTGTGGATGAAGCGCAGAACATCCTGGCGCGGGCGAGCGAGACGATGGCCCATTTGCAGAGCGTCGTGACGAACTTGAACGTCGCGTCGGCGCGCCTGCCGGCAATCAGCGGCGCCGTGGCCGACGAGGCAAAGGATCTGCCCGGGCTCGTCCACCAAACGCAGATTTCCATGCGCGAATTGGAACGATTGATCGAGGCGCTGCAAAAGAATTGGCTCGTGCGCAAATATGTGAATAAGACCAATCCTCCACCCGCTGTCCCTCTGACTGCAATTCCCGCCCGGGAAACAAAACCAGCGTCCCGGTCGCCCAAAGCTTCAGATGCGCCGTGGTTCTAACGCCGGAGCGGGGACGGCTCGTCCCCGTTGATTAGCCATTAAATTCACGGGGACGAGCCGTCCCCGCTCCGGCTTGCCCAGGAGGCTACCTTGCTGCGCCCGGGACGGGCGCACTCCGCGGAATCACCGCATCGAGCAACTCCGGGTGCCATGACCGGGTCTTCAGGTCGTAGAGACCGAAAAATTCCGCGCAAAAATCCCAGTAGGTGAAGCTGAATTTGTTTTCGACCGCCGTGTCAGCGACGCACCGGGTCCACCGCGCGCGGGACGCCATATCCGCCTTGCTGTTGGCGCCGAACTCGGAAAGGCAAATGGGACGGTTATTCCTTTTGGCCCAGGCTGCCGCCACTTCTAAATCACGCTCGACCGCGCGTTTTTCCGCCGCCAAACCCTTCCATTCCGTGCCCAGCCACGCATCGGAACCCGGGGCCCAGTGCGCGCCTTGATGCGTAAAATGGTACGGCAGATAATAATGAATCGAGACGATGATGTTGCGGTCTCCCTTCGGCAATTCGAACGCCTCCAACTGCTGAATGTCGTTGTAGTTCGCCGGACCCAACAGCACGGTCCGGGTGGGATTCGATTGGCGAATCATGGGCAGCATGTCTTCGATGAGCCGATTCCACTTCGGCGCGTCGAGGTTCTCGTGGGGTTCGTTGAGTGGTTCGAAGCACAGCGCCGGCCGGTAGTCCTGGTAATGTCTGGCCACTTGCGTCCAAATCGCGAGAAACCGTTCCCTATGCCAATCCGGATCCTGATACAGCTCGTTGTAGTGGTGGGTCGTCAGAATCACCGCCAACCCCCGTGCCAGCGCCTGCCCAATCACCTCGTCGGTTCGCTGAAAAAATTTCGGATCAACCGAGTAAGGCGCAGTCTCCCCTGCGTGACTGGACCAGCGGACGGCGATGCGGACTGAATCAAATCGCGCCGCCTTGATGATATCGAAATACTCTTCCTTGATCGTGACGCCCCATTCGCCTTCCACCGGGGCTTCGAGCGCGTTGCCGACGTTAACGCCGCGCCCGATCGAGCGATTGACGGTGAATGCGTCGGGGACCCCGGCGGCCCCGACCACGCATGCAAGCAAAGTCAACGCCGTCACCAGAAGCAGGCTCCGTCGACCCGCAGGAGTGGGGACGGCTCGTCCCCATTGAGCGCTAATTGAATTCACGGGGACGAGCCGTCCCCACTCCGAAAAGCCACCGTGTGGATGCCCTTTTGTCATCAGACGCATCCTTCCGAGAAGAGACACACGTGTCAATGCCAACACTTTTTTTGCGCCTTCTGCGCATTTCTGCAGCAACTCAGTTTCCGCCTCTGTGCCCTCGGTGGCTCTTAAGCTTTATTTCGGCCGCAGAGATCACGAGTTCACTGAGAAAACGATGGATGCCTAGCTTGAAAAACTTGCGCACAGGTTCTTGACTATCTTTAATATTTCTGATTTACATCAGCCAAGCGTTAAGGAGCATTTATCCGTTATGAAAATCAATCGTTCTTCCATCCTGAGAATTCATGGCCGTCGGCTCTCTGGCTTGTTGCTCTTGGTGCCTGCAACTTTCATCCTTTTTCAGGTTCCTTTAGCGGCGCGGTATTGCTCCCAACTAATGCGGTTCCACAGAATCAGTGGACCCATGTGGCCGGGACCCTGGACGGAGCGACGGGCGATATGCGAGCTTACATCAATGGAGTTCTCGTAGCGCAATCAAACACCACTTTGAGATCGGCTGCCGCGATAGTCTCCGGCTATGGGATTGGAATAGGCGCCTCCTTCGATAACTCGGCCTCCTTTTCATTTCACGGTTTTGTCGACGAAGTATTATTGTATTCCAGAGCTCTCTCAGCCTCCGATGTTGCATCGCTGGCTGTCACGAATAATAGCTGCATTCCTCATGGCGCGACCGCCACGGCAACTCTGGTATACGGCTTTGTGGTCGCCATCAACCTGACAGATTCTGGCTGCGGATACACCAATCCGCCCCTGGTGCAAATTAATGGCGGCGGTGGAGCGAACGCGACTGCCTTTGCGACCATCAGCAACGGAGCGGTCACAAGCATCACTGTCACGGACGCCGGATTCGGATATACCAGCATGCCCGAAGTGGTGATCGCCCCGCCTCCATTTATACCGTGGCTCGAGATTGCCGTGAGCCAGGTCGGTGTGACTGCGCACGTGGTGCTTGGTCAAACTTACATCCTGGAAACATCAGGCGACCTTGTCCACTGGACTCAAGTGGGCGATCCCTTCACGGCACAAGCAAATACAATAAGAGAAGTGTTTGATGTGGACGCAACCAACCGGTTCTTCCGGGTCGCAGAAGTTAGATAAACCACCCGGCAGAATATCCCATCAAACCTGCACGGGGCGCAGAGCTCTGGCATCCCTCCACGTCAAATGATTTTGGCTGCGCTCTGACGAGACGCAGCTACTCAGATGGAACGAGAGACGAGAGGACCTCCCGCCCTCTGTGCTCTCTGAGTGCTCTGTGGCTCTTTCAGCTTTATTTTGGACCACAGAGAAGTGGATGGATGCGTGGTAAAAGAAACCTTGAACGCTGAACGGTCAAATTCTGAACTTCGGATTGTAAGCGGCGGGCCCCTTCCTCCTCCTTAAAATTTTGCGCCTCTTGTGCCTCTTTGCGGCTAATTACTATGTAGCGGCATCACCGACGTCAAAGCTTCCGGATCTCCTCCCAGAGCGGCTCCAGGTCGGGATCTACCAGCGCCATCTCTTTGATTCGTTCCCTGTCGCCGATCTTCAGGGCGCGGCGGAACCAGGCGCGAGCCTGGTCGGTCTCGCGCATCGCGCAGGCGTAACAGGACAGGTTGTAGGCGATGGTCGGCTCACCCGGAAACTTCTCGTACGCCGGCAGCAACGAATCCCAGGCCTGCTGCAGCCCGTCCGATGAAACGCGGCGCAGCGAATAAGCCTGGTGCACCCAGCCGGAGCTGCGTTCCGGAGCGCCTTCCAACAACGCGCGCGCCACTGTCAGCGCCGTCTCCCAGCGTTTGGTCTGCGCCAGTATCAGCCAGCGAACTTCCAGGACGTCGGGATGACTTTGAAAGTCTTTCGAAATGTTGTCCAACTCGGCTTCGGCTTCGGCAGGAACCCCCAGGTCAAGCCAGCCGGTTGCGGCCCACAGGTAATGGGAGTCAGGAGGAACAATTTCGGGCGGAATGGCCATTTAAATCGCAATGTTGCCGCGCAAAACAGCAGCAGCAATGCCAGCCAACCCGGGTTGAGCGCGGTTGTCCGAAGGTGTCCCCATATAAGGCAGGACGCCAGCAGGAAACCATGGAGACGCGATCAAACGCCCCAAATCAGCCCAGCGCATTGACCGCTTTGACGATGCCTGCCGCATCAATGCCGAATTTCGCGAGCAGTTCTTCGGCTTTCCCGGAGCGCGGCAAATCCGTCACGGCAAGCTTCTGCACTTTCACTCCATCGCGGCTGAGTTCACCGGCGACGGCATCGCCCAGGCCGCCCTCGGCATAGTGATCCTCGACGGTGATGACAATCAGGTTGGTTTTCTGCGCGGCGGCTTTGATGACGTCTTTGGCCAGGGGCTTGATGCTGTAAGCGTCGATGACGGTGATTCCGATTCCCTCTTTTTTCAGGGCGTCAGCGGCTTTGAGCGCTTCGAAGAGGGTGACTCCGGCGGCGACCACGGTGGCCTTGTCGCCGGCGGCCTGGCGCAGCACTTTGGCGCCGCCGATGGGAAAGGTCTCGTTGTTGCCGTAGATCACCGGTGTTTTTGGCCGTGAGGTGCGGAGGAAACAGATTCCCTGGGCCTGGGCCATTTGTTCCACCAGCTTTTCCGTGCAGACGGCGTCGCTTGGATACAACACTTTGCTGCCCACGACGGCCCGCATCATTGCGAGGTCCTCCAAACCCATCTGGGTCGGACCGTCTTCTCCGATGCTAACGCCCACGTGCGAGCCGACCAGCTTGACGTTCGCCTGCGAAATGCCGGCGACGCGGATCTGATCGAATGCGCGGGTGAAAAAGCAGGCAAACGTCGACGCAAAGGGGACTTTCCCGCGGACTGCGAAGCCGGTGGCGACGCTGACCATGTTTTGTTCATCGATATAACATTCGGTGGAACGTTCGGGAAATTTGCTGAAGAATTTTCCAGAGTAGGTGGAA
>DASRKU010000470.1:0-8393 GCA_035648815.1 Verrucomicrobiia bacterium
GCAATAGGCCCCATACGACTTATGAGACTTATAGGCACTTTTGTGAAACCCGCCCGCCGGAGGTCGTGGCCAATATTGCGCTTTGCCTCATCCACCAGACCAACTACCTGCTCGACCAGCAGCTCCGCAGGCTGGAGAAAGATTTCCTAAAGCAAGGCGGATTGCGCGAGCGCATGACTCGCGCCCGGCTTGCTTACCGGGGTGCGGGCGGGGTTTCGAAACTCAGAAAATAAATTCTGCCCTTCGCCAGCTCCTCATACGTGTTGACTCAAAGTTGAACCACGTCAGAAATCCGGAGGCAAGACAACAGATTGGAAACTAAGCCGGTTTTGATCGTCCGCCTGGAAACCACGTGAAGTAATCAAAACTGCTGTTTCTCTGCCCGTTCCAGGCGCGTATCGGGCAAAACAGGGCAGTCGCGCACGTTGAACTTTTCAACGTTTTTAAGCACAATCGAGGGAGCCTGGGGAACATGCCGCCAGTTCACATTCAGAAAATTTGCGCCCTTCACATCCTCGAGGGAAACAGCAGGGCGAAGGTCTTCTTGCTCGGTGTCGAGTCGCACGTTCGTGAAGTCCACTTCTGTCGCATGGCGGACAAAAAAACCGTAGGCGGGCATTGCTCCAAACATGCCGGGTTCCGGATAGGCGGCTTCTTTCTCGGCCGGTTGAAGCCCCGCTTGTTTGGCGGTGCCACCGCCGTTGTGGAGAATCTGCACATTGTTGATGCTGACCTCTTCAACGGAATGTCCCGGAATGCCGCTGATGATCGAGCACAGCTTCAAGTCGGCGCCGGACACGACGATGTTGCTGATGTTGACGCGCCGAATTACGCCCACCGGCGGGTTGTTTGGACCCCGCAACCGGCTGCCCAGGCGGATGAAAATCGGCGAGTTGTTTATTCCGCGCATGGCGATATTGCTGATCGCCACATCCTCGATAGCGCCGCCATCCACGCTCTCGATCGCCAGTCCGCCGCAGTCTTCGAAAACACAGTTGGCGATTGTGATATTCTTGAAGCCGCCGTTGGATTCGGTGCCGAACTTGATCCGGCCGGTGCCTGAAGCATAACCGGATGGCGAGCGTTTGAAGGTGCCATCGATGAGCGTCCCCTCGATGAGGCCGCCGGTGACAAAGCAGTTATTGATCGTGACGTTTTCGGTGGCGCGCGCAAAGCCGAGCGCGTAACTGCTCTTCAAACAAATCCCGTCGTCCCAGGGTGAGTTGACGCTGCAATTGGAGATGCGGACATTCCGGCAGCAATCGATGTCCATGCCGTCGCGGTTCGTGTCCAGCTTGACATTATCAATCGTGAGGTTGTCCACGCCGGTGGCCAGGATGGCAAACCATCCGCCGTGCCGAACGGAGAAGTCGCGCAGGGTGACGTTGTGGCAGTTGACCAGGCTGATGGCTTTGTTGCCGGAACCGGGCGGGGTGTCCCGATAAATTTTGCCTTCCAATCCATTGCGCAGGCCTTTGCCGTGGATGAGGCCCGGTCCCAGAATCGAGACGTTCTCGATCCGATCACCCCAGATCAATGCATCGTGCCAGTAGCTGTGTCCTGAATCCTGATAGCGGGTTGATGTTCCGGGTTCACGCGGATCGTAGGGAGCCAGGGTTTCGGAGGCGGCTTCAATCACCGAACCCTGATCGAGAAGCAGTGTCACATTGCTCTTGAGGTGAATGGACGTGGAAAGATAAGTGCCGGCCGGGAATCGCACCGTGCCGCCCCCGGCCGCATTGGCCGCGAGGATGGCTTTGTTGATCGCGTCGGTGTCGAGTGTCGTGCCATTTGCAGTTGCTCCAAACGTTTTCACATTGAAAACACCGCTTTCGTTCGCGGATGCGGTCGACGGCGGGGAGTCAGCAGCCAGCCCAACCACCGCAATCAACAGGGGAGCGAGCAATCCTGGTCCCAATCCCAACATTCGGGCGATCATGCCTGCTTTCATTCGATTCGTGTTTTCTTTCGTCATAGTGATATTTGGGTGGATGAGTCGTGATCAATAGTCCGGAAGCGACAACGGCAGCAGAACACAGTAGAAGTCGAGGTGACGAGACTCAATCCCTCTCGCCGCCAAAGCTCTTTCAACTAATCGGAGACTCCTCACGTCGTCTGCTACGGTGGCAGCAAAGTGATTTCCTCCAGGCTGGTGAAACTCATGGCATCCAGCGGCAGTTGGACTGAGCCTTCATGCACCGGCACGCGACCGGCTTCCCGCATGCCTCTGCGACTGTCGGTCACAAATACGCGCATTTCTTTCACGCGCCCATTCAACCCTGAGACGGTGGCTGTTCGTGCCGCGCCGTTGTTCACCAGGTGCACCACGCAACCTCCATGATCGGCAAAGGCACACGCCACGACCTTCGGATTGTCGCAGGTGACAGGCACGGCTGCGGCGTCGGCTGTCGTCATCCCGAGTTGTTTGATTTGCCAGAATCGTTGCGCGCCTTGCAGCGGCTGGCCGCCGGTCCCGCCGGTGAGGATCGAATAATCGGAAGTGAGCTGCCAATGCAAGATGGACAGCGGCTGCGCGACGCGGCAGATCTCGACATACTGGGCGATTTCGTCGATGCAATACCAGGGTTCCAGGAAGATGGCCCGGTACTGGTGTGCGGCAGGATCCAAGCCGCCTTCGGCAATGAGCAGGGGCACATGGAGCTGGCCCGCGGCCTGGCTGAAATGAGCGTATTGCTCGGTTGTCCCGCTGGTCCAGGAATGGAACGATACGGCGCCGATGAATTTGGCGGCCTCGGCATCGGCCAGTGCCACGTCAATGAACTTGTCACCGCTGGGATTTCCCGTGTCTCCGAGGACCATCCGGGTCTTAAGCCCGCTCGATGCAAACCAGGATCCCAAACGCTTGATGGCATCGGCGTGCTCCTGTGGACTTTGAAGCACATCGATGCCCATGTCCGATTCGTTGAACGAGAAGAGAACCGGCTCGGCGTCGTAGTGTTCTTTCAGGTATGCCAGGTACGAACCAATCGACTTGCAGACTTTATCCCATTTTTCGGGATTGATGCGCGCGCTTCCCCTGCGACCCGTGCTGTTTGTCTCCAACGCCCAACTCGGAGCTGCCCAGATGCTGATGATCATGGGGATATTTTTTCGGGCAAGTTTCCGGGCCATTTCCATGGCTTCGCGGACGCTGACGTTCAAAGCGCCGTTTGTGGCGGCCTGAAGCGGGTCGGCATCTTCTTCTGGTTGCCATCGGTCGAGCGGCATGGCTACGCGGCCCCGGGCGACGCGGAGGTTGTCGAGGTTGTATTGAATCTGGGCCGGATCGGACGGACTTTGAATACGGAAGTTGCCTCCCATCCCTTCGAACCTGCGCCCCGGCCGTGACAGATCCATCACGACCCTGGCGGGAGATTTGTCCACTTCGCCCGTGGCTTTCATCCTAAAAGCGGCGTGAGCCGTCTGCCCGTTGGTGAGATTTCCCAGACTGACAGGGAAGGAGATTTCTATGCCGCTGTTGCCGCGAACCTGAACGTTCTGGATAACGCACTCGGCAGGGGCAGGGAGGTTGATCTCGATCTGGCGTCGCACGGAAGCCACCCTCGCGCCTTTGGCTGATGCTCGCAGGTGGAGGTTCGTGCCTGAGATATTGGCGACGGCCAATGCCGCCGGCGCACCCGCCGGGGAGGCGGGAGCCAGCCATTGAGCCGAGCCGCCCGCGTAATCGGCGCGGGGCAATGTGATCGCAAACAGAATCGCCTTCATGGCGGCGTTGGTGTTTGAAGTAAACTCAATTTCAGCATCCACCGTCCCCGGAGAAACTTCCTTGAAACTGGCGCGATAACTCACTCCTGAGGGAGGCGGCCCGAAGCGGAATCCGCCTCCGCCACCGGGACCGCCGCGACGGCCCGCGCTCCCGGACAAGCTGCCGGTCGCGATCAGTGTGTTGCCATCCCGGTGGAACTGTCCGCCGCCGGCCCTGCCGCGGGCGCCCTGGCCAGATCCCGTGTTTGTCGCTGTCAGCATTCGGATGCTGGTGCTGAAGGCCATCAACTCTCCGTCAACACGTATGCCGCGGAGACTTCCCGGAGTCACGCATTCGACTTGCGCGAGCAAGCCGGTATTGCAAAAGCCCGGCAGCAAAAGTGACACGAGGATCCAGGGAAGCGGTATTTTCATAAAACCGTATATTTATTGACGGAGCATATCAGGAGCAACGCGACGCGTCATGCGGTTCCTGTTTCAGAGCTTGAGCTTTGAGGCCACTTGCGAAACGTCCTTGTCGCCGCGGCCGGAGAGATTAACGATGATGAGCTTGTCTTTGGGAAGGCGGGGCGCGCGCTTGATGACCTCGGCGATCGCGTGGGCGGATTCGAGCGCGGGGATGATTCCTTCCAATCGCGCCAGTTTCATGAAGGCATCCAACGCTTTATCGTCAGTGGCGTAGGTGTACTCGACACGTTTTTGTTCGTGCAACCATGCGTGTTCGGGGCCGACGGCGGCATAATCCAGTCCGGCGCTGACGCTGTGAGTGAGTTGGATTTGTCCAAATTCATCCTGCAGCAGATAGGAGCGGGTGCCCTGGAGAACGCCGAGCGAACCTCCCTGGAATCGCGCGGCATGTTTGCCGGCTTCGATGCCTTCGCCTCCGGCCTCGACCCCGACCATGGCCACGGATGCGTCCTGGAGAAAGGGGTAAAACAAGCCAATGGCGTTGGAGCCGCCGCCGACACACGCGATGAGCAGGTCGGGCAGGCGCTTCTCATGTTCCAGGATCTGCCGGCGCGCTTCATCGCCGATCACCCGTTGAAAATTGCGAACCATGAGCGGATATGGATGGGCGCCGTAGGCGGTGCCCAGGATGTAATGGGTGGTGCGCACGTTGGTGACCCAATCGCGCATGGCTTCGTTGATGGCCTCTTTGAGCGTCTGCTGGCCGGCTTTGACTGAGACGACCTCGGCCCCCAGCATTTTCATTCGATACACATTCAGGGCCTGCCGTTCGCAATCGACGGCTCCCATGTAGACAACGCATTTGAGGCCGAACATGGCTGCAACGGTGGCCGTGGCGACGCCATGCTGGCCGGCGCCGGTCTCGGCGATGACGCGTGTTTTGCCCATGCGGCGAGCCAGGAGGACCTGCCCGATGCAGTTGTTGATTTTGTGAGCGCCGGTATGGAGCAGATCTTCACGTTTGAGATAAATTTTCGCGCCTCCCAATTCGCGGGTCAGCCGTTCCGCGAAATAGAGCGGGGTGGGGCGGCCGCAGAATTCGTTGAGGTAGTAGGCAAATTCACGTTGAAATTCCGGGTCTTTCTGAGCTCGAAAATATTCCTCCTCCAGCTGCCGCAACGGATGCATCAGCGTTTCCGGAACGAAACGGCCCCCATATGGCCCAAAATGGCCATGGACGTCCGGAAGGTTTTCAACGACTGCTTTGCTCATGCCCGAAGCGTAAACCAATGGCAGCGGACGATAAAGCCGGAATCGGGGTGGGGGTGTTGAAGAAAACCCAAACTTCGTCCTTCGCACTTCCCCAGAGTCTCCTCACGTCGACTGCTACAGGGAAGGAGTTAGTGCGCCGCGATTGATACTTCTCCAGAAGACCCAGAGTCATACGTCCTGCACCCGGGAATAAAGTCCGGTCCGGTCTCGACTTCTGCAATTTGGATTTTTCTTCCTGAGACCCATCCGTTGACGGCGTGACCCCGGTTTCTGGGACGCGCTTTACGCGTCCGGCCGCGCGCAGCGCGGCCCTACCTAATCTTTCTGTCTTATCCGTACCACAACCACACAAGTGCTTGTTTTCTTGGCAAGGAGTTGGCCGCAAGAGAACTCAAACCACGGTGCAGAGAGCAGCAAAGACGGAGAGCAACCACGAAATACACGAACTACACGAAAGGAAACATTTTTTCGTGTAGTTCGTGTATTTCGTGGTTAACAAATGTAATCTGTGGTTGCGGCATCAGCCGCGCTGGGTCCATCCGTGGTTAAATTCCGGTTCCCTTTTTTGCATCCATCCCGCAGGATGCAAATTCAAAATAACCGGCAGCGCTAAAGCTCGCACCTGCGAACCAGAATCCATCAAATCTCACCGTGCCAGTCCGAGTCCTCATCGCACCAAACGCTTTCAAGCATAGCCTGAGCGCCACTGCCGCGGCGGAGGCAATCCGCGAAGGCCTGCGCCGGAGTGCGCTGGATTGCCAGTGCACACTGTTCCCGGTCGGCGACGGCGGCGACGGCACGGGAGAGTTGATTGTTCAGAGGTTCAAAGGAAACCGAGTCAGTGTCGAGGTGCGGGATCCGCTCGATCGCAACATTCATGCATCGTACGGATTGATCGATGCGGATCGCACCGCGGTCATTGAGCTGGCAAGTGCATCCGGCCTGCGCCTGTTGCAGCGCGAGGAATTGGATCCGTTACACGCAACGACATTCGGCACCGGTCAATTGATTCGAAGCGCGCTGGATGCAGGGGTTCACCGGATCCTGCTGGCGGTTGGCGGCAGCGCGACAGTCGATGCCGGCACGGGTATTTTGCGCGCCCTCGGCGCCCGATTTCTCGACTCGACGGGAGCGGAGTTGCCCAGCTTGCCGCAAGACCTGTCGAAGCTTGAATCGATTGACTTGAAAAATCTCGATCCGCGGGCAGGCAACTGTGAATTGGTGGTGCTTTGTGACGTGGAAAATCCGCTCCTGGGCGAACGCGGTTCGGCACGGGTTTTTGGTCCGCAGAAAGGAGCATCGCCGGACTCGGTTCGGGCACTCGAATCCGGCTTGGCTCAATTCAGCCGTGTCGTTCTCAGGCAAACAGGCGTGGACGTGGGTTTTATCCCGCGTGGCGGCGCGGCAGGCGGCGTGCCCGCCGGTCTGCACGCATTGGCAGGCGCGAAACTCGTCAGGGGCATCGACTGTTTTCTCGAGCTCACTGGCTTTGATGAGGCGCTGCGAAATGCGGACCTGGTGATTACGGGAGAAGGCCGGATGGATCATCAAACGTTGGAGGGCAAAGCGCCGATGGGTGTCGCCCGTCGCGCCAGGGAAAAAGGCCGGCGCACCGTCGCCATGGCAGGAAGTGTCGAGCTTTCGGCGGAACCGGCTCTGCGAAAGTATTTCGATGATTTGAGACCTATTGCAAATTCATCCACGCCGCTCGAGATCGCGCTGCGTGACGCCCGGCGCAACCTGGAGGTGGCCGCATCTGCTTTAGGAAACGATCTCGCAGCCACGGATTCACACGAATGAACTTGGCCACCGAGGGCACAGAGTTCCCGGAGAAAGCCGGAAAAAGAAACTTGCCACGAAAAGGCGCAAGAGGCGCGAAAACCTGCGTCAGTGAGACGGGCTTAGCCAGATTGATGCGTCAGAATCGAGGCGTTTTGGCAGGGATGCTTAGCCCCATTTTATGAATGTCGGAACCGCCCCGAGACTACGTTCGGCCCAGGTGCCGCTGCAACTTCAGCGTTTGTTTGAGAAGCGGCAAGTGCGCGAGATCTTTGGGGCGGCCGAAGAATTTTTTGCTGGCGTGGATGCGCTGCAATGGAAGAACGACTACAGTGGTTCCAAGCCACCGCACCCTCTTCGCCCGCTCGTATTCATAACCGAAACTGCGCAGCCCATGCACCTCATAGAGGAAATTGACGGTGGATCCGTCGATCAGGTCTACG
Source organism: Verrucomicrobiia bacterium (assembly GCA_035648815.1). Lineage (GTDB taxonomy): Bacteria > Verrucomicrobiota > Verrucomicrobiia > Limisphaerales > BOG-1460 > DASRKU01. The sequence goes on from DASRKU010000470.1 coordinate 7,629, forward strand.
ACGGTGTTCGCCCGGATGGTTGCGTTCATGCGCCTGCACAGATTCAGCACTCGGATATATTGGCGCGAGGGGAGGTCGATCCAGATATCTGTGTCAAGAGTAATCGCCGGGGCGCCTTGCAGGATGGCCCCGCTCATTCCGGCTATCTGAAACCGAATTTTTTTCGCGCGGAGCGCGTGTATAAGTCGTGCGAGCGCAGAAACGTTTCGTGCAGGCGCCATCGTTCGTCCGGTGACGCGGCGAGACTTCGGGCGAACAGGTGTCTTTCGTCCTCGCTTAACCCGCGCACGCGTCGGAGCTTTTTGAGCACCCGCGCGATTTTTTTTTCCATGGTGCAATTTTAGTCCGTTCTCATCGGGTCGTCGAGGGCGAAAGGGCGACGATCCACAGCTGCAGTCATTCTATGAGACGGGTCGCGTGGTCCATCAGCCAGGAAACGTCCCGGTTGAATGCGGTTAACGGCGTGGGATAGCCGAGGGTTACGTTCTTCTGAGGAGGGCGAAGCAGTTCCGGAGTGGTCCACTTCTTGATTTGCGAATGGCCGTCGGCAAAGGAAAAACTCGCGCCTCCGTTGTGGTATTGGGCGGGATAATCACAAATGTCCCTGGTCTCGGCCGGATAGGTCAGCATATCGGTCACAAAAAAACCGTCGTTAATGCGGTCCATGGGCTCGTCCACGAAGACAAAAGTCATCGACGGTCCGGGATTCAACATATCCGTCATTTTGTAATAAACGCGATATTCGCCGGGGGCAGTGCCAAGCTC
>DASRKU010000471.1:0-6935 GCA_035648815.1 Verrucomicrobiia bacterium
TCCCGGAACAACGCCTAAAATGTTATCGCCGTCTCGATATCCGACTGAAACGGGATGTCCACAAAATCCGGCGAGGCTCCGGTCAAAACCGGCTCTTCCATTTTTCGAACTTTGGGACGATGCACCCGGATTCTAAACCCGGGCGCGCCGCTCCCAGCCTTAACAGAAGCTTTAATTTTTACCACACCGTTTTCAATCCGAACAAAATCAAAGCTGGCCGATCGGCGCGCCCGGAACCAACCCACAGCCTCCGCTGCGCCTGGGAACCACGCCCCCCTGCTCTTCAGCTCCTGAAGCAGCTTGAGGTAAAAACCCTCCCACAACCGCTCCGGCGCAATGCTCCGATCGTGCCAGTTCAGCGTCAACACTCCTCCAAATCGGGCTGCCACATCGATCAGTCTCAAAACAGCCCCCCACGCATCCGCATCCGAAAGATTCAAACGGCCCGGATAAAAGAGCGCCGTGTCCATGACATGCAGAGGCAATTCGTACAGCCCTGCTGTCCCAAGGCTTTTGTAAACCTGGCCCGTCCCGGCGCGATACCCGACAGCCTCATTGTATCCAAATGTCGAGTCGTACAAAAACCCCGCCTCTTCCAAAGCTCGCGGCGACCCGGAATCGAAATACAGCCAGTGCATCCGCACCCCGCTCGGCTGAGTTCCCAAGGCCTGGCTGACCATGTCGCCCTCCTCGCGTCCCTTCCCGCTCTCGCACCAGGCGTCAATTCCATGTAATTCAACTTCGCAACCCGATGACAGGACCCGTTTCAATTGCGGTTCGACGTCCACGAGGTCGTAGCGAGCCGCGCGAGCCGCAGCCACGTTGCCATCCAAACCCTTTCCTGGATCGTTCTTTCTGGGGATGACAAAATACGTGGAACCCATCCCCTGCTCCAGGGTGGCGTAACGATCGAATTGCGCCCAAAAATCCTGTGCCATGCCGAGATAGACGAATGGCAGCTTGAGGGCGGCTGTCCAGTTTGAGCATAAGTCCCGGAGCGGCTTTCGCCCCCGGCAAACGCTTGTCAAGGTTCCCACCGTTGCACGGTAAAGAAATCCAAACATCGTGTGGTCACACCAGTGATTTCGGATTGCCGGATGATCGATGTCATGAGTCAGGCAGACGATGAAAGGGTGCCGGTCCGGAATTGGCGGTATTTCAACAACGGCGAGCCCCATTCCCGTCATCAGGTTTCTCAGCAGCGCAATGTGCAGTTCCAGCGTGGGCAGCCCTGCGTCTTTTGCAGGCTGCCCGACCGTGAGCAAATGGCGAATCTCATCAAATAAATCATATCCAACGCGCAAGATTGCGCTGTCTTCAACATGCTCGGCGAACAAGGCGGCCTTGCCGCTTGATTCTTCTCTGAGCCCCGCGTCACTGGCACAAGCAAATGTCGCCACTCCGCCATGGATCGGAATCCTTGTATTCCCGAACACCAAACCCGTGCCGGAATAGCGCGAGTGCAGCAGGTTTTTTCGGGCCTGGTCAAATGGCATGGAGCGGCTGCCATAAAGCAGGAGCAGCCTGGGCCTTTGATCGGGAATCGAATCCAGCGTGCACAGGACTGCGTCGTAGGAACCTTCCTTCCGCCAAAATTCCCACGGCGTTTTGAAGAGTTCGAAAAACTCGCCGGCGACTTCCCGGTCGGCAGGATCGACTGCGACTCCAATCATACCAGTTCGCCAACGACATCCAGGAATCGCGTCCGCTCCGCGCTCCACTTGTGCTTCGCGTAAACCTCGCAACCTTCACGGACGATCCGCCCGACTTCGGCCGGATGAAAGAAAACATATTCAAGCTTTCGCGCCAAATCCACCGCATCGCCCAATTCGAAAAAGATCAACTGCCCATCGCCGAAATAATCCTGAATGCCGGCCACTGCAGGGGCGATGACGGGCTTGCCTCGGGACAGGTATTCAAAAATCCGGGTGGGCGTGTTGATTTCAGTGAAGATGCTTCGGCGATTGGGAATGATCCCTATGTCGCATTCATCAATGGCTTCCACGATCTGCTCGAGTTTTTTCGGCCCCAGGTAACGGACTGCATTCCGCAAATCGGAGTTCTTTGTCGACTCCATGACTTTCTCAAGAAAGGGCGTGCTCTGTCCATACACCCTGATCTCCGCGCCGGGAATCTTGCGCCTGATAATCGCCAGCGCTTCGACGGCGATATCCAGCCCATGCCTTTCAACCAGCGATCCGTGATACATGATGACGAAGGGCTTTACGGGGTCGCGACGTGAAGGAACCGAGATGGGGGCATCGCTGAATTTAAATATGCTCTCGTCAGGCGAATTCATGACAACGCGGACCTTCCCCGGCGCACAACTGCGGGCGGTGAAAATTCTTTGGCAGGCTATGTTGACAGTCAGCACCGCGTCGGCGAAGCGGATGCTCAGCTTTTCCAGGAGCTTCAACAGGCGCACGGCGGAGCTTTCCCGGTCCAGGCCAAAGATTGTCATCATCAGTTCCGGCATGGGATCGTGAAGGTCAAGAATCACCTTTGCGCCGAACAGTTTCGGGACCATCGCCGCGAAAACCAGCACGTCGGGCATATTGTGCACGTGAACAAGGTCATACCGGCGCCGGATGGAACGGAACGCCAGCAGAAGCCATGCAACGAGAATGAAGGAAGCATATTGGGTTACATAGGCGACTTTTCCCCCGCGACGCCTTCGGATTGGAATGCGCCTGATTCCCACCCCGTTGAACGTGTCCCGCCGCGGTTCCTGGTCGTCTTGCTGTAGACAAATGACGTCCACAGTCATCCCCTGCTGCGCCAGAACCTCGGCAGCGCGACGTGGCCGGGGGTCGCTCGGGTAATGCGAAAACACGACCACGGCAGCACGTTTCCCGCTGAGGCGCATTCCGGCTGCGCTTGTGGCGGGCTGCGGGTGTGGACTGAGAGTGCTGGGCGCGGTGAATGACATGGGTCAACTGCGATGACAATTCGCCCCCCGAGCTGAAAACAAAAAAACCGCCTACGATCCTTCCAAAAGCTCCTGGTGCAGCCGTGAGGGCACGTAGGTCTTTGTTTTGTTGAGGACCACCCCAACGCTCGCACTGGAATGCGCCAGCAATGAACTCGCGTGCTGGACCACTTCCTGGCGGGTCTTTTCCGATTCGATCACCAGCAGCACCATGTCCATCAGACACGCCAGCCTGGGCGTGACGCTCGTCTGGGTGATGGGTGGCATATCGAAAATGATATAATCATAATCGCTGGCCCGGAAACGGGGCACCATCTGCGTAAACTGTTTGGGAAGGATGCGCTCGAGGGCGCCCGCCTGCGTTTGTGCGGCGGCGGCGTAGAGATTCTCCTGGACCATCGCGTTTTCCTTTGTCTCAAGCTGCAGCGCATCCTCCAACCCGCACCCCGGTTTGCCCTTGTAAAACATCTGCGATGCGCCTTGTTGTTCGGGGTTCATGTCCACGTAAAGCACCTTCCCGTCTCCGGTTTCTGAAAGCGTTGCTGCCAGGCCCGCGGCCATGCTGGTCACTCCCGCTCCCGGCCCGCAACTGGTCACCGCAACCAGCTTCGGCTTGTGAACTAGTTTGCTGACTTCAAAATAGATGATCAACCTGTCCCGAAGTCCTTCGTAAAATCGGCGCAACGGGTGGTTCGCTTCCCACGGGCCGACTTCCATCCGGCCGTTCCCTGGGGAGGCTCCCGTCCCGGCCTTTCCGTTTGCTTCGTTCAACCGCAAGCGATTCTTGTCCTCCAGGGCAGGAAATCGGACGCGCCCGTTTGTCCTGATCTTCGGGATGGACATGAACAGGGGCAGGTGCAATTTGGCACTGACATCCGAAGGACGCTTCACCGAGGTGTCGAGGAACAGTTCAATCAAAAACGCCAGCGCCAGCCCGGCGCAGATCGGCGCCGCAGCCACCATGGCCAGCTGCTTCTTAAAGGCTTTCGAACGCGCTTTGACCGCCGGGGTCGGCGGATCAATAATGCTGATATTCGGGGCCTTGCTGGTTCCCAGTTCCTCGTCGATGGTTGCATGCTCGAGATTCGCCGAAAAATATTTCAGGTCGGCTTCCTGAATTTCCTTCTTTCGTTCCAGGTCCGAAATGGTCATTTGCATTTCGTCCAGCTTAATGGCCTCGGCCTGTCGCTGGTTCAATTGGGTGTTTAAGAGCTTGATCTTGGATTTGAGGGCCTTGGCCTGCATGAGCTCGGTATTGTAGGGATAGAAAGACGCTGCCAATGGCCCTGCAAAGGACTGCGGCATGCCCATGCTCGCCAATGCCGGATACAACTGCTCCAATTTGTCCTTGGCCTTCTGCAGCTCCGAAACTTGCTCCTGCACTTCCACCACATATGCATTGGTGTCCGTGAACGAAAAAAGCAGTTCCTGCGCGCGCCGGGTGAACCCGTCGAGCCGGGCGCATGTGTTCCGATACTCCCGCAGAATATCGGGCGGGACAGGCGGCTGCATTGTGTTGGTCGCAACCGTGGCCGCCGGCAAGTTATCACCGGGCTGGTCGATCAATGCCTGATGCGAGGCCAACTCAGCCTCGGCGTTAAACAGGTCCATACGAATCCTCGAGATTTGGTCCGAACACGCCTTCGCGGCATCGATCTGCGAGGTCACACCGGGAGAGAAAATCCCTGCCTTGATCTTGGCGCTTCTCAATTGCTGTTCGGTCTCCGTGAGCTGGTCCTGCAACCGCTTGGTTTCTTGTCCCAGGAAATCCCCGAACATTCCCATCGGCTGATGCGCCTCGGAATGCTTTTTGTAATAAACATGAATGATGGCCCCCAGCGTGTCCCGGGCAATGGCCGGATCTGCGTGCTGAAAAATAATTGGAATCACACTGCCCTTTGCCAGCGTGGGATCAATAATGAGATTGCGCATCACCAGCCCGGCGGCAGCTTGTTCCATGTTGGTTCCCGCATCCAAATTACCCAACAGCTTCTCCGGACCGACCTCCTTCGCCACCTGCTCTGCCAGGTCGAAACTTTTAAGGATTTCCAGTTCCGTGTTGATAATACCCTGCTGCTCATCATCGACTGGCCGGGTGCTTTGCTCGTTTCCAGGAGGGCTTAAGGCCCTGCCGTTCACGATGTAACGGATGAACAGCTTGGCGTGAGACTGGTAGAGCGCCGGGTTGAGTATCAGCAAAACGCTCGTGGCCACGATTGCCACGGCCGAGAAGAACAGGATTAACCACTTCTGCCGGAACAGAATGAAATAGATGTCTGCTAGCTTCAGCCCTTGCGGCTGGTCGGTATTGCTTTTGTCGCTCATTTTCTGGTTCTTGTTTTATCAGTTAATCAAATTGCCGGCTCCAAGTCTAGCTTCGCGGCGACGTTTGCACCGCAAAGTTATTCACCGTGGTAGCCGGAGTAACGCAGAGCGGCGCGGCGCTGGCCGTTATACAACATCCGGGCATCGGCCCCAACACGGGCTGCATCACTGGCAAGTCCTTCGATCAAAACTAGGATTTTGTAAAAACCTTCTTGAGTGGAATGCTCCGCACTTGCAGGCGTGATAAAAATTTCGCCCGCTTTCCTGCCCCTCCGGGATCTACTCCCGCAAGCCCGATGTCTTCTGCCACCTCAACCTGATTTCCAGCCGCCGGCCTGTTGCCCGGCCAAATCCCCCATCGGCCAAAACCTGTTCCCCCATGCATCAACCCATGGGACAACCGCGCGTGCTGTTTCCCCCTGCCCTCACCTGGTAAGCACCTGGCTGATGGGCAGTATTAATACCCGACTTAGCCAGAAATGCAAGGCCCCCCAGTGTTCCTTTTCCACGGATGGAGTGTCCGTACTATGCCGGATATAGCGGCTCCCTCGTGCCCAGTCAAACTTAAAAGCGCTTTTGGCCGCGTTTACCTCTGAGGAAGAAATGGTCAGGGATGAATTATGGCGCGGTCAACGCCGTGCCTCGTTCGCAATTTGCGTGAATTCGCGAAATTGGCGGACTCGATCGCCTTCGGGTCGGTCAGGGAATCCAGCGCACCCGATAGAAACGCTTCGGGGAATTGGCCCTGGCGCCTGCGTCAACACGATTGGTTTGCGCGATGATGAAAGGACCGGCAGGCAGCGTAATGGGATTGCCTACGCTCGTCCAGATGCCGGGAAGGCTGAGACTCGCTTCCAATACGCACTGCAGAAAAGCACTGCCGGGAACGGGCACGTAATTCCTAGGTTGCGCCCGGAGATCAAGGCGGTTCCATGACCAATGGGTTTACCTACAGGGGAAATCTGCTGCCGGGCCAACTGAGCGTCTGGAGTTTCACGGCCAATTCCGGCGACAGCATGGTGGTAGGGATGGGCGCGACGAACGGGAACCTTTATCCGTATCTGCGCATTTACGGTCCAAACGGCGCGCTGCTCAGTTCCTACTTTGCGCCGAATGCCGCGGAGGTTAGCGCGCGGGCGACGAACAGCGGCACGTTCACCGTCGTGGCGGGCAATGACGACAATGGCGTCAACGGTGGCTACGGCACTTTCCAACTAACAGCGAACGGGCTTTCCGACGGACTCAAAGATTGCGTTACGGTCATTTTCGGGGCCAATGTGCATCTCAGTGGTGTCGGAGGGCCCCCGGGCACCAATTTCGTTCTCTACACAGCAACAAATATCGCGACCCCGATCGCCCTTTGGACGCCGGTGTTGACCAACCATTTTGATCAGTTCGGAGTGTTTGATTACACCAACGGGTTTAACCCGGCCGAACGACAGCGGTATTTCCGTCTTTCGTATCACCAGTGACGTTTCATAGAAAAGAGATCAATCAACGTTCAATTGCCCGGGAAAAGGGGTCAGTGCCAAACCTTCACCCCTGCCCTCTGCCGAACAGGAGTGGGCAATCTCCGAGGCCATTGCCTGAGGCTCTGGTCTTGACTCGAAAGCATCAGATCTTATGCTTTCCAACAGCGGAGAGATGGCCGAGTGGCTGAAGGCGGCGGTTTGCTAAACCG
>DASRKU010000472.1:0-11180 GCA_035648815.1 Verrucomicrobiia bacterium
TTAGCGCCTTGAAAACCCCGTAATCATTCTTCAGCATGGCCGCGACTTCGCCGACGGTCATGCCCTGGCTGCCGCCCGCCTCATCCACGGTGAACAATACCAGCGTGTGGTTGTCGGAAGACAATCCAACGGCCGTCCGCGACCGGATGGCGTTGTACCAGGAATTACCGTTGTTATAAGTACTGTTAGTGGTCAAGCCGGTCGCGGGATTCCCCGTGTAAGTCGGGATCGTCACCGCCCCGGTGGTCACGATCTGCGCCGAACCGGCAACCGCATTATACAACGTCACCGGCTCCAGCACATGCTTCTTGTCGGCATAGCTTGAATCGTAATGGACTATCTGCGCGTTGTTGCTCGAATCGATGTTGAGGGCCGGCGCGTAATACATGATCGCGTAGCTCTGGTCTATTGTCAGCGAACCCACCGGGTTCGATGCCGCCGGCGTCGGGCCCTCGAACGTCTGATAAATGTTCCCCGCCGACGCCGCCAGCCCGATGACCCACCGGGTTGCGTCCGTGCTGTTGGGCTGGTAGAGATGCGCGTTGATCCCGATCTGCGCCTGCTGCGCGATCATGTAGTTCAGGGTGGTTGCGGCCGTCGTGTCACGGTTCCCGCTTTGAGGGGTCACCGCGAAGCGCACTCCGGGGGCAGTGAGGTCGATTTCCATGACGTTGATGTGCAGGACTCGGGGTGACGTTTCCGTCCGCACGATCTTCGTCACGCCCTGATACGGCTGGTTGGTCACCGAGTTGGCGTGGGCCACCCCTTCAAAACAGCAAAGCGCCCCCACCAGCACCACCTGACCAAGGCGAATACTACTGATACCGATAAGAATTTGCTTTTTTCCGCGCCCGCAGGTACTCAAGGCTGCGCGGGTGAGGGAGAATTGGCTTCTGATCTCGCTAAACATATGGCGATAGTAATCGTGACAGGGCGAGACCGTGATCGCTTGGGAACCGTCGCTGGACGTGACTACCTGATAACCCTTGGATTTCAGTTTGAGCGACAGAGTTCCGAGGATGATCGGGTCGTCATCGACCAGCAAAATCTTCTTGGAGGCTTCGCGCGGTTCGGGGGCGGCCATGGACTCCGCTGTCACCCGAGCCGGACTTTGGTTTGCCATTACAGGCGCTGTTTTTCTACGAAACATCACACCTTATAATCACGGCGGTAAACAATTCTTACAATTCGAATTACTACGGAATTTGACCGGGGAATTCCTTGGATGACTCTTATGAAGAATCCTGGTTGATGTCGCGTGGCCGCTGGGAAGATGGGTGGCTCGAATGGTGAAGGGCAGAGGATTGGAATGCTGCCGGGAGTTGCTCCCCATGAACCTGGTAGGCGTGTGGTCAAAATATAAATCCGAATGAAATCAGCGCGTGGGTGGGGGCCGTTGGTTGGGGATCGTCGGACAAAAAGTGACAAAGGGCACGGGATGCGTAAAGTGATAGACACAAACCTTCGGCACGCGGGACACGCGGCGATATGAGAGCTATCGAGGAGGGCGGGAGATCAGGCGGCGCGATGGTAGAAGTTGAGCAGTCCACCCAGCCGCTCGGATTTTCGAATGGTTCCGTCGTGACAAACTGACCGCTGGTCGGGGAAGGGGATGACATTATCGAGTCCCTGATGATTGCGTTCGTGCTGATGGTGGGCAAGATACTCATTGAACGCATGGCGCAGGGAGCGCTCGCCGAAGAGAATCAATTGATCGAGACATTCATCCTTGACGGAACGCACCCAGCATTCGGCGAAGGCGTTGAGATTGGGCGACTGTGGTGGAAGTTTGAGCGGTTGAATGCCTGCGGTGCGGAGAACGGCATCAAAGCCCTCAGAGAATTTGGCATCGCGGTCGTGAAGTAGATAGCGGGCTTTGGCCATGAGACCTTCATCGAAGGCCAGGTTACGGGCAATTTGTTTTAACCAAGCCTCGTTGGGAAATGGGGTGATGCCAGCCACCGTAAATGACTTTAGCGATCTGTTTGCCGTGACGCAGACGCCAGGTCTTCCCAATTTGTCAATCAGTTTTGCCAGGGCGAACAGCGTCGTAGTTGCTTGGCCGAACACGGGCGGTTATACGTTGCAGCAAAAGAGCAACCTCGTTGGATCGGCTGGTTGGACAACGAACAACTATCCCATAACCACAATCAACGGTACGAACAGCATCACCATCACGCCGCCGATGGGAAATTTATTCTTCCGCTTGTCCAATCCCTGAAACGCTCGGAGCAACGTACCTGACACCCAGACGCGCTTTGTTGGACGGATACAAAACATCCAATCCGCAGGGCTGAGTTTGGAAAATAGCTTTACTGGACGCAGAGGCGCCGATGAACCAAATGGGTGCCACCGCCACCCCGATGTTCGATTGCCTCACCTCGACTCCCGATCTCACGCCGTTCTGAACCCCCGGTTGGCTCAGGGCGATGTTGCGACGATTCTCAGGTTGGTGGGCGGAGCGGGCGCGGCTTGGAATAGATCGCTTAAATTCGTCGCGTTGGCGGCGTCGCCCAGCAGGGGCATGACGTGGAATATTTCCTCGATAGTGCGCAGGAGCGAGCTATGCGTATAATGCACCGAGCTGGAATAGCCCTGGCCGCGCGCTACCGGCGAGAGCACGATCATTCCGATGGGCACTCCGGCCACGCCGGCATCGTCCCACGTGATGAAGATGGCGCCGTTGTTGGTGTAGGCGCTCGAGGCAAGGATTTTGGGAATCTCATTGGCCAGCCAGGTGTCGCCTTGAAGGATTTGATTGGACAGCGGGGCGCACGAATCGTGCATGTCGTGGCAGACATTGGGGGTGATGAAGTTGTACTTGGCAACGGTGTTGTTGGTTAAGTCGCGACTCAGTTCGCTATAGGGACGGATATGGGCGATGCCATAAGCGTAGTTGGGGTTATTCGTGCCAGTGGTATCGTCGAAATAAACAAACCCATTGTGTCGCACCGCGTAGGGATAGGCGTCGGTTAGTGGCACGACGGTCCCGGTAATGTCTTCTTGATAGGTTTTCCAGGAGACGCCGGCCCGGTAAAGCAGGCTGGCCAGATGATTGGTCGTTGACTGGTGGTGAACCGAAGGCGGCTGGTCATCATTAATGCCAAAAGCCGTTCCCGCCTCGAGCCAGAGATAGCTCGGCAGGCTCAAAGTGTAGTTGCCCTGGTTGTAATATTGCGTGCAGTAGGACGCTTGGGGAAGCAATACGTTGTTGATGAAGGGCGCGGTGGCGCTCCCCTTGATGGACGACCACGGCTCATTTTCCATCAGAATCACGAAGACTGTCCGAACCAGCGGCAAATCGCCCGCCGCCGCCGTTCCCGCCAACAACGTGGCAAGCGCAACCACCCTTAAAAGAACGGTACCCATAGTCGCGGTCGCAGCTTGCGCGGCACGCCAGCGGGACCAGCGCGCGATGTTACCACGAGCGGACATCTCCCGGGCGCTTTCGCGAGAAAACTGCGGCATAATGCGAAAGATAGCGCTGGGGGAGTGGGGATGCAAGGTGGAGCGAGTTTTTCCAAAAACCAACTTCCGTCAAAGCGGGCGTACGGTCAAAAAATACGTCCGGAACGAAGCAGGGGACGGATCTTTCAAGAAACTACTTTGGCTTGTCCAATTGACCACGAAAGTTCACCGTTCCCCATGCCATGGAAGAAGATGCTGGCTTGGGCTGTCGGCCAAATTGAACCCCTGTTGCTCCAGAAACTCGAGTTTGTCCTCGAAGAAAACCGTGTCTACCGAATCCTGCTTGACCGACACGCACCCCATTGGCGGCTGAGCAACCCCGAGCGCATCGCGCTGGCCCAAAAGGGCAACGGACGAGTGCCTCAACCAATTGATTCTCTTCAGTGAACGTTCACTGCGCTACGTCCTCACCCAATACCTCGCCCACCATCATCACGAACGAAACCATCAAGGGCTGGACAACGTCATCCCCTTCCCCGACGGGCGGTCCGAGCCTGGCAACGGGAAGATCATCAAGTCTGCGCGTCTCGGCGGCCTGCTCAGTTTCTACCACCGCGTCGCGGCCTAACCTCTCATCTCAGTTCGACGGCGCACTGGAACTGCTTGGTTTTCGGGAATGGCAAATCCGGGCTTGCATTGTGACCGAAGAAGCCAATGCCGCTGTGTAACGCACCGGTTACGCCCACGTCGGTCTGGTCTTGAATGGCAAGAGAATATGTCGAACCGCCTCAAACCGGGAAAAGCAAATGACGAGCGACGCCAGTCGCTTGGTGCGTCCCGGAGCTGTCGCCCAATGGAGCGCAGCTTAAACGGCCACATACGAGTATTGCCAAGTTGCCCGATGAGCTTACGATGTGTCCTCAAGATGTGTCGAATTTCATCCAACAACGGGACGCCCCACTCTTTGAATAACCGGCTCACTCTATCACCGGAGGCAAACACCATGTGTAAATCCAAAATCATCCTCATCGCGATTGTTGTGTCGTTTCTGTCGGTCGTATCCCATGCGCAAGTCACCAACATCAACCTGACAGTGCCCGCGACCAAGCTGGAGACTTTGGAAGCCAAGATTGGCGTGGTGATCATCAAGGGCACGGCTCCCATTGGTTCGGTCTCCGCCAATGCAGCGGTGGTTTCCGTGACCTGCAAAGAGGACATGGACGCCAGCACCAGCCAGAAGGAATACGGCATTCTGGTCGGGATCAGACAGGGCGATCAGCCAGAGGACGGGACGTTGATTGATTACGACGAACTGGAGTCACTGCTCACCGCCATCAATTATTTCAGCAAAATTGACTGGACGGTCACCGCAATGAGCGGCTTTGATGCTTTTTATGTGACTAAAGCGGGATTTCGAGTTGCCGCATTCGGCAGCAAACGCAGTGGCACGATTCAGTTTGCCGTGCGGAGCAATCGAACGAGCAAGGGAATTGTGCTTTCGGTAGAACAGTTGGCCCAGTTCAAAGGGTTGATTGATTCCGCTCAACGCAACCTCTATTCGATCCGTACCGGCAAGTAGCAATCCGCTTATTTTGAAGCAATAGCAACAACGCTCCTCGGACAGGCGAACTTTGGAGACGAACAAGGGAACTTTAGCGACGGACAGGCAAAGGTCAGAGACCGACAGGTGAACCTCAAAACCCTTCGCCCGTTTCAAATCGGAACAAACCCCCTCTTGCCCCGGGAACGAGGTAAACCTGTACAGAGATCAGGCAATTTCTCAGGAGGTTGGGATTTGGAAGACCGCTCTACTCGCAATGAACGCGGCGGACACGCGAAAGATCTCATTAAACATTTATGCACCTATTCAGCCCTGACCCCTTCTTCGTGCTCAGCCACTCTTACGGGTAAAAAACAGGCGCAAAAAATGGCTGTGACGCCCAAATTCCAGGTAGTTTTTTGCCCAACTCCTTAAAGCACAACCAATTCTTCCGGCGACACCAGGATTGTTAACTTCCCGGCGACCAGGATTGTTAACTTCTCGGGCCGAGTCGCCATTCAGTCCGCCCAGGCGCCCCAGCGCAACAGCGGGCGTGACTGAAATACAGGTCGATTTATTAAAAGCTTGTGATAAGCTTCGGCCATCCAAACTATGAGGAACAAATTGTGTTCTCTGTCTATTGGGCTGGTGTTCATCGCTGGCCTCCGCCAATCCGCAGCCCAAGTCACCAATCTGGGCATCGCCCAGGTCGCGCGCGGGCAATTCCTGCTTTACTGGCCGGCCAGCGCCACGAATTATGGTTTGCAGACGGTCACCAATCCCGCCTCGACCAACTGGGTCGCGGCAACCAACGCCGTTGCAGTCAATGCGGCGTTGGTGACGAACACCGCCCCAGCGGGTTATTTCCGCTTGCTGGCAACGATGAACCCCACGGCGGGAATGGCGCTCATCCCGGCGGGGTCGTTCACGATGGGAAATTATCTCTTCTGTAACTCCGCCACGAACGATCCGGACATCACCAACGCCATTGCCACGAATGTGTATGTGTCGGCGTTTTACATGGACGTGAATCTGGTCAGCTCCAATCAATGGGCGGCGGTTTACAACTACGCCGTAAGCAGCGGTTACACTTTTGCCCATCCAGGTTTTGCGAAGGCCGGGAATGTCCCGATCTCCCAGCTGAGTTGGTTTGATTGTGCGGCGTGGTGCAATGCGCGGTCGGCACAGGCGGGGCTGACGCCGTGCTATTACACAGATGGGGGATCGACGCAGGTGTTCACGAACGCGGCGAATTGGGTTTATCTATATCAAGACATGACCAAGAGCGGGTATCGGCTGCCGACGGAAGCGGAGTGGGAAAAAGCCGCCCGCGGTGGCGTCATCGGCAACCGTTTTCCGTGGGGCAATGTCATCACCGAAAGCCAGGCCAACTACAATGCCAACCCCGCCACTTACTATTATGATTTTTCCACGTATAGCGGCTACAATACGAACTTCTCCAGCGTCAACGGCTCCGCCAGTCCGACCGGGTCGTTTGCCCCAAACGGGTATGGGTTGTATGACATGGCGGGGAATTTTTCGGAGTGGTGTTGGGACTGGTATCCTGTTCCGGCAATTCCGTATCAGGCGGGCAGTCCCTATTTGGGGGGCGCCGACCCAACGGGACCGAGCAGTGGGAGTGGCCGGGTGATGCGCGGCGGCAATTGGGTTGACCCAGCCAGCTCTGTGCGCTGCGCCGTTCGCGCCGCCGCCGGCGACACCTCCCCCCAGGGCGGGTTCCGTTGTGTGATCAGGGTGAATTAGAGTTTGCGCGATTGCGCTTGACCCCTTCCCGTAGGGTCAAGGAATACATCGCTGGGTCCGCTCGGTGAAACCCCAGGAAGGCATCGGAGGTCCTGGGGCGGTAGCACACTTCTCAAGGAACCTCGGAGAGCTCGTGGCAGGAGGGATGTAGAACGCGCCCGTCGGGGCACCCATTTTGAAGTTCCGCTGTTGATTTTTCGCTGGCGCAGAGGTGATTCCGCAGTTCCGAACTTAATTCCCCGAGTACATTTTTTGTACTCCTGGAATTAAGATGGGAACTGGACGAAGCCCGGGGAAACAGGCGCCAGCGTTTAAATCTTAAAGACCACCTCCACGATCGGAACCTCCCACGCCTGCACTTTGTACTGCGCGCGCCGTTCCGGCTCCGGGTCCTGATCAGCTGAGCGGCCACGTCTGGTTTCAGGTGCCCATGAGCATTTATTAATACTTTTTGTCGGAGGAAAGTGCAGGTAGAATTGAATAATCAAATTCCCATCAGACATGCCATCGCCTCAAGAACGCGAACAAGCGCTGTTTGCGCTCGCGCTGGAAAAGCCAGTGGACAAGCGCCCCGCCTTTCTCGACGCCGTATGCGATGGCGACGCGGCCTTGCGCCAGCGCCTTGAAGCCCGGCTGGCCGCGCACGACCAACCCGATGAATCGCTGCCCACAGCGGTGCCCGCCGCCAAGGCAACCCTGAAACTCGATCTTGCCGACGCTCCGGACGAAGCCGTCGGCCAGACCCTCGGCCGCTACAAGCTGCTGGAGAAAGTCGGCGAAGGCGGCTACGGCGTGGTCTATGTCGCCGAACAGACCGTGCCGGTGCGCCGTCGCGTCGCCCTCAAGGTCATCAAGCTCGGGATGGACACCAAAGCGGTGGTGGCCCGGTTCGAGGCGGAGCGCCAGGCCCTGGCCATGATGGATCATCCCAATATCGCCAAGGTGCTAGATGCGGGCACAACGGATACGGGCCGGCCCTTCTTCGTGATGGAACTGGTGCGCGGCATCCGCATCACCGACTACTGCGACCAGAATAATCTTTCCACGAATGAGCGCCTCGATTTGTTCATCAAGATTTGCCAGGCTATCCAGCACGCCCACCAGAAAGGCATCATCCACCGCGACATCAAGCCGTCGAACATTCTCGTCACGCTGCACGACGGCGTGCCGATTCCCAAGGTGATTGATTTTGGCATCGCCAAGGCCACCGAAGGCCGTCTGACCGACGCGACGGTTTACACGCAGTTGCACCAGTTCATCGGCACGCCGGCGTATATGAGTCCGGAGCAGGCGGAGATGAGCGGGCTGGACATCGACACGCGCAGCGACATCTACAGCCTGGGTGTGTTGCTTTACGAACTGCTGGCCGGCAGCACGCCGTTTGACGCGAACGAGCTGATGGCTTCCGGCATCGACCAGATGCGCAAGACGATCCGGGAGAAGGAGCCGGTGCGGCCGAGCACGCGGTTCGCGACGCTGAAGGGTGAGGAATTGACGACGACAGCGAAGCGACGCTCAACCGAAACATCGAAGCTGCTCCACCAACTCAAGGGAGATCTGGACTGGATCGTGATGAAGTGCCTGGAGAAGGATCGGACGCGGCGGTACGAAACCGCCAATGGAGTCGCAGCGGATATCAAGCGACACCTGAACAACGAGCCCGTGGTGGCCCGTCCGCCCAGCCGGTTGTACGAATTCCAGAAGACGGTCCGGCGGCACAAATTCGGTTTTGCCGCGACGGCGGCGATCATTCTCATTCTTGCCATGGGCATCGTCGTCAGCACCTGGCAATCGGTGCGGGCCACGCACGCCAAACGCGAGGCCCTGGCAGCGCAGGCGCAAGCCGATGCGGCGCGGCAGCAGGCCGAAGGTCTGGTGGGTTTCATGATTCAGGACCTGCAACCGGCATTGAAGGATTATGGCCGTTTGTCGATCTTGAAGCAGGTGGACGAGAAGACGGTGAGTTATTACTCCTCACTCCCGCCGGAATTGCGGAATGCGAAAACAGTTCTGGCGCAAGCCGACGCGATTACTGCATTGGCCGATATTCTCCACGTGTCGGGCGATGATACCACCGCCGATTTGAAAGGAAGGGAGGCATTGGCCTTGTATCAGGGCCTGGCAAAGAATCACCCGGAAATTCCGGAGGCGGCCGCCGGAGCGCTAAGACACGAGTGGGTTGGGTATGCGTATACCGCGAGGCCGCCACATTCCTCGGCGGAACTGGACGTTTATCAGCAGGCCATCGTCCGCCAATGGCAAGAGTTGGCCGGGAAATTTCCGGATACTTTATTTCTTCCGCTGGGCATGGGCGATGCGCTGGGGGATCGCATTTCTTTCGCGGCACTGCGGTTCAACAAGCCGCAGGAAGCCGTTGCCCTCGGCTTGGAGCTTCAGGCGATGCTGCGCAAAAGGATGACCCTCCATCCGGAAGACAAACGTCTGCCCACCTTTTACGCGCAAAGCGAAGCTTTGCTGGCGACGGCTTATGCCGCTGTAGGCGATCAGGACAAAGCGGTACAAGTAAGTGAAGAGGCTGAAGCTTATTTCGAGCAGGCGTTGAAAGACGACCCCGGCAATCTGGCGTTGCTGTATCGGGCGGCCCAAGCGGCCCAGAATCTCAGCTACCGGGTCGCCTATGTTTCTCAAAAGCGCTCGCGGGATGCCGAATTGATCGCGCGCGAACGCTATCGAACGCTCACCGCGCTGGATCCATCCAACGTCAGTTGGCGCTACGGTTTCGTGTCGAGCCACATGATGGAGTGTTACTACTTTGAAGGCACTGGCGAAAATGAACTGGCCCGGCAGGCGCTCAAGAAATTTGATTCCCTCCTCCAGGATTTGGTCCAACGCGGTGAACTGCAGCCTTGGGACGCGGAGAAGCTGTCGCAAAACAGCATTGATCTGGCGCGGACGGCTGCGTATGCGGGCGACCAGGCTGATGCCCGCGCGCAGTTGGCGACCGGGGAAACGCGGTTTCAGGCACGCTACAATAGACTTCCCGCCGGTTCGTTTGATCGCATTCAGGCGCGCATCCGCTGGTTGCATCTTAAATCGGGCGTGGTCGGGACCCTGGAAGACTGGGTGGAATTGGAGCGGCTCGCGCGCGAATCGCTGACGCTCATCAGCGATGGATTGCAGCAGCGGCCGGGCGACAGCGAACTGCGTCTGCGCCGCGCGGTGGCGCAATACTCCCTCGGAGATGCCTTGTTGCATCAGGGCAATGCCCCGGAAGCGGTATCCACGCTGGAACAAGCGGTGACGGGCTTTCGCGATACTCCTCCCGCGATCGCGTTCGCGGAGGACCGCGAGGGATATGCCGCCTACGGCAAACACGCGCTGGCCATGGCGCTGGCCAAGACCGGCGACCTCGAACGGGCCAAAAGCCTGATGGAATCCGTGATCACCGGCCTTGAGTCGGCGGTCGCCAACAATCCTAAGAACTGGGGTTTCAAATCGAATCTGGCCAATTGCCTGGTTCAGCTCGCCGGATGGCTGGATCCGGCAAAACCGGAAGAGGCCGCGCGCCGTCAAACAGCGCTTGACCGGGCTGAGGCCATTCTGACCAGCCCCGAATCCCAAGGTCAGCTCGGCAAGGATGACAAGGAAACACTGGCCAAGATCGTGTCGCTGCGTGCCGCTGTTCCGAAATAGCCCGGTGCATGAACGCTCTCCAAAACCCGAACCCATGACACACCTCACCACCCAATGAACTCAACCACCTCCACCACCGCCGCGACCATCAAACCCGGCTCCTGGCTGAGGCCAAAACACCTGCTGTTTGCCGTGCGGAGCAATCGAATGAGCAAGGGAATTGTGCTTTCGGTAGAACAGTTGGCCCAGTTCAAAGGGTTGATCGATTCCGCTCAACGCAACCTCTATTCGATCCGTACCGGCAAGTAGCAATCCACCCGGATGAATTCTTTGACTGTACGGCCATAACTAACCTTTCTGTTTCCCCTTTGGTTGGTTCGAACGAAGAGACGGTTCGTGGGAAATCGGCTGTGCATTGCATATGCCAAGGGGAAAACCGGCACCTGTCAGTCGGCAAACCCTGGATCAAAGGGAGCCAGGTTACCCACTCTGCGACGGACAAAAGAACTTCCGTGACGGACAAAGGAACTTTCGTGACGAACGGGCGAACTTTGCTGCTGACGCAAGCCGCTTATTTTGAAGCAATAGCAGCAACCCTTCTCGGACAGGCGAACTTTAGAGACGAACAAGGGAACTTTAGCGACGGACAGGCAAAGGTCAGACGCCGACAGGTGAACCTCAAAACCCTTCGCCCGTTTCAAATCGGAACAAACCCGCTCTTGCCTCGGGAATGATGTAAACCTGCACAAAGATCAGGCAATTTCGCAGGAGCTTGGGATTTGGAAGACCGCTCTACTCGCAAAGAACGCGGCGGACAGGCGAAAGATCGTATCCGGCTGACAGAGCACGCATGCTGAGATTGGTTACTGAGCGA
>DASRKU010000473.1:0-9541 GCA_035648815.1 Verrucomicrobiia bacterium
GTTCGGGGTCGTGGGCACAAAGACGCAGATGAGTTTCTCGATGGGCGGGGTGGCAGATTGAGGAGATTCTTCGCTCGTAATAAAACCCAGCGCATACGTGCCCGGAGTTGGAAATTCAACCATGACCACCGTTTTGAACGAGGTCTTTTTGCCGGAGGCGAGGGCCTCGTTCACCTGTTTGGTGGCGCCGTAAATCTTGTTCAGGAAAGGGACATGCAGGAGGGCGGAATCCACCCACTCAATCATGCGCTTGCCCAGGTAATTGCGGGCCGATACGCCGACGGCGCAAATCAGGCAAATCGCCAGAAAAAATGCGGCCAGGCTCCAGTAACCGTACATCGCGCCTTGCCCGTGGTCCCGATGAGTCAATTCCCGTGGAAGGAAGAACAACAGCGTATCAGTGAAGATGGCAACGGTGCCGAATATCCAGATCAGGGCGCCGATGGAAATGGCGGCAGGAAGGACAAGCGCCAACCCGGCGAGAAAATTGGCCCGCTGCCGGCTTAGGAAGCTTCTCTTCACAGGCCCGCAGTCTACGGTTGCGCCTGGGTTTCCTCAAGCCAAACGCGTCAGCGCCAATCCCGGTCACCTGGCAAACCGGAACACCGGGCCGAGCTCCCGCAAAACCCGGTCTTCTTCACGCTTCATTCGACGCCGGGCGGCGGGTGTCGCGTCATCGAAACCGCGCAAATGCAGCCCGCCATGAACCAGGTACCGGGCCAGTTCCTCATGCCAGGTGGCTCCAAACCGGCGCGCCTGCCTGCGGGCTTCGTCCACACAAACGATCAACTCAGCGTAGCGCGCAGGCACGTCCGACTCGCGCAAACCAGGACCCATTCCGTAATCCATGGTGATCACATCGGTGCAACCTTCGTGCCCCAACAGGATTTGATTCAGCTCCGCCATCTCCGCCGGCTCCACCAGGCGAATGCCTATATCCATCGCGTCATTCGGAAAAAGTTCCCGAAGCATCGACAGCGCAAACCTTCGCAGCCGGACGCCATGAACCGGGGCTGTCCGCTGGCGATTCTGAATAGAGATGCGCCAGTTCAAGACGCTTCCTGGGATCCGACGGAACGGTCTTTGCCGCGGTGTTCCTCGTACGCTGCGATGATGCGTTGCACCAGCGGGTGCCGGACCACGTCGCGCCGGGTCATCTCGACAATGGCAATGCCCTCGATATGTTTCAAGACCCGGTGCGCTTCCACCAGGCCCGAACGCTTCTGCATCGGCAGATCCACTTGCGTTTCGTCGCCGGTCACCACGGCTTTTGAACTGGCGCCCAGCCGGGTCAGAAACATGAACATCTGCTCGGTTGTGGAATTTTGCGCCTCGTCCAGGATCACGAACGCGTGGTTGAGTGTGCGCCCGCGCATGTATGCCAGAGGCGCAATCTCGATGATTCCCCTTTCGGTGTGCTTCTGAATTTCATCCGCCGATAGCATGTCATGCAGCGCGTCGTGCAGCGGACGCAGATAGGGCATGATCTTCTCGTAAAGATCGCCGGGGAGAAATCCCAGGGCTTCTCCCGCCTCGACGGCGGGCCGGGTCAAAATAATGCGGGAGACCTTCCCCTCGCGCAAAGCCGCCAATGCCATTGCGACCGCCAGGTACGTCTTGCCCGTTCCGGCCGGACCAACGCCGATTGTCACGTCATAATTCCGGATCGCATCCACATATTTTTTCTGCCCCAGTGTCTTGAGCGTCACCCCGGCGTTCTTGTCCGAGGTCACGATGCGGTCGCCCAGGATGTCCTTGAGAGTTGAGACACCCTCATTCTTCACGATGTTGAGGGCGTGGGAAAAATCGCGGTTGCGGATGGTGGCTCCGGTTTTGATCGAGTTTTCCAGCAGCAGGAAGAGCTGTTTGGCGCGTTCGAGGGAGTCCGCAGCCCCCTCCAGCTTGATCCAGCCTTCGCGGGAGGTGGCTTTGACTCCGAGTTGTGTGTCCAGGGCCTGAAGGTTTCGCGGGTCGCTGTTGAAGAGTTGCTGGGTCAGCCGCGCATTCTCGAAATGGAGGGTTTCGGTGGGCATAAGGGGGATCAGGTTTCGGCGGCCAGCGCGGCGCGAAGGCTGGCGGCAAGCTCGCTCAGCGCCTGGGGAACGACGGTGGTCTTCGCGATCACCGGCATGAAATTAGTGTCTCCATTCCACCGCGGCACCACGTGAATGTGAAGATGCTCCAGGATTCCCGCGCCGGCGCATCTGCCGAGGTTCAGGCCGATATTGAATCCATCGGGTTTCATCACCCGCGCGAGGGCGTTCTGGCAGCGGCGGGTAAGCTTCATCAGGTCGCCGAGTTCCTGTTCGGTCAGCCCGTTGAGATCCGAAGTTTGTTTGTATGGAACGACCATCAGATGCCCGCCGGTATACGGATACCGGTTCAGGAGCGCGAAGCAGTTGCGGTCGCGCACAATAACGTAGTTGGCTTCATCCTCGTTCGACTGCGCGATTTTCACAAAAAGGCTGGGGTCGGCGGCCGGTTTTGGCGACAGGATGTATTCGATCCGCCAGGGTGCGTGCAACGGTTCCATGCGCACACACTAGTAACAGGCGCGGGGAAAGTCAAAAAGGCAGGATGGCCGGGCTGCTAGGCTTTCGCCGGAATCAATTGTCCGCGGACGACCTGGACCAGGGCTTTGACGGCGAGTTCCATGAACAGGAAAGGTTTCGCAATGAATTCATTTCCACCGCTCATGCTGGAGTTGGCCCGGTTTTCGAAGTCGTTCAGGCTGGTCACGAACACGACCGGCGTTTTCTTATACGCGGGCAGTGTTCTGATTTTGCTGCACAGCTCGAACCCGTTCATGTTCGGCATGTGCACGTCCAGGAAAATCAATTCGAATTTGCCATGGGACAGGAGCTGGAAGGCCTGGAGCGGATCCTCGACGCTCACCGCTTTGAGCTTCGCCTTTTCCAGCGCATACAAAAGCGCCCGGCGCGAGATCGCTTCGTCATCCACAACCAGCACATTTGCTCCCTGAGCGGCTTCCGCAGCCAGGACGCCTCGATGCGCAAAAAGGATTCCGAGTATATCGATGGCTGAAGCCACCGTCCGCAGCGTGGAGCCGTTGATATTTCGAGGCTTTTCGTGGAGCTCCCGCAATAACGCCTCCAGGGCGTCGCCCATCTGCGCCATTTTGGACATGCCGACGATGCTGGCGTTGCCGGTGATGGAGCGGACCCGGTTGCACAAAAGCTGCAGCTGCTCCAAACGGACAGCTTCCTTGTCGGCCTTGATCAGCGCCTGAAGCTGAGTTCGCAGGGACACCAGCGTCGTCGGAAAGCTTTCGACAAAACTTCTCTGAAGCTCGGCGGTAAAGGCCTCATCGGCTGCGCTGGAGGTCTTCGCGCCGGATGCGGAGTGAACGGGCGGCGGCTGGACAGGGACCGGCTCGAGCGGCACGGCTTTCGGCTCGCCATTGGACACACTGGCCAGAATGGATCGAAGGGTGCTGATCACCTGTTTGGGCGTGCAATCGGCTTTTGCCATGCATTTGGTCGCGCCCGCTTTCCAGGCCTCCTGCACCGCACTGGTCAGGTATGTGTTGGTGAAAACCAGGATGGGAAGCTTCTCGAAACAGGGTTGGCTCCTGAGCTTTTTGATGATTTCGACTCCGGGCAACTTGGGGAGCAGAAGATCCAGCAACACCGCGTCGGGGCGCCAATTGGAGACCATTTCCAATCCCGTCTCACCATCGGATGCAAGCTCCACCCGGAATCCGTCCAGCAGGAGTTTGTTGCGATAAATGTTCGCAAACATCTGATCATCCTCGATGAGCAGGATTTTATGGTTCATGTTCAGGCCTGAGGTGCGAGCGAAGACTTGGCAAGTTGCGCTTCAAGGAATGAGCAAATGCGCTTGAACTCCTGCTCGACCTGGCGCGAAAGCTCCGGGGCATTGGCAAGGTTGCCAGCCTCCGATTCGTGTTCGAGCTGGCGCAGGAAGATGACGATTTTGTTCATGCCGCACGTGGCGCTGGCGCCGGCGCAACTATGCGCCACCCGGCGCACTTCGGGCGCCGAACTGGCCTTGACTGCGGCGGCAAGCTGCTCCACCTGCATCGTCGTCTGCTTCACGTAAAGATTGATCAGGTCCCTAAGCTCGTCCTGGTTCCCGTTGGTGAAGTCATGGAGACGGTCCATGTCCACCGGCGGCGGTTCGGAGGCTGGGGCCGCCGCGCCGGCTGCTGTCAGCGCGCCGGTGGTGGTTTCTGTCTGAGAAGCGGCAGGTCCTGGTGTGTTGTTCGATTCGGGATTTTTCATAGTGGTTGCCCAGCGTTCGATAATTTTGCGCACGTCTTCGGGCCGAACGGGTTTTGACAGGTAATCGTCCATCCCGGATTTCAGACACCGGTCACGATCTCCTGGCATTGCGTTGGCCGTCATGGCGACTATCACGATGCGCGATCCGTAATTCGGAAGCCGGGACGGGTCCCGTTGGCGCTCCCGAACGAGTCGGGTGGTCTCGAGGCCGTCCATTTCCGGCATTTGCACATCCATGAAAATGACGTCGTACGGTTTTTGATCGAGAGCGGCCAGCGCTTCGTTGCCGTTACCGGCTATATCGGGCTGATACCCCATTTGCTGTAGGAGTCGCAGCGCCACTTTTTGGTTAATCGCGTTGTCATCACACAAGAGCAGGCGCAAGGGCATCCGTTTGGCAAGCCCGGGGTCCAGTTTCGAGATCGTCGGCGCTTTGCGCGCTGGCGCTTTGACGCCCGATATGACCCGGATCAACACTTCGTACAACTGGGCCGGCTTGATCGGTTTAGTGATGCAACTGGCAAAGGCAGCATCGGCAAACTCGGGTGAATCGGTCCGCACACCCATGGAGGTCAGCAAAACCAGCGGCATGGCCATGCCGGGCAGCTTCCGAATCTCCTTGGCGAGCATGAGCCCGTCCATCCCCGGCATTTGCATGTCCAGAATGGCCAAATCGAATTTCTCGCCGCCTCGAAGCCAATCCAGCGCCTGGCCCGCGCTCTGCGCCCCGCGCGGCACCATGCCCCATTTGCTGGCCTGTAAAGTGAGGATCCGGCAGTTGGTCGGATTATCATCCACAATCAGCAGCCGAAGGCTGGCCAGTTGCGGTTGCGGTCCGTCCAGCGCCGCCCGCGGCTCGTCCGGCGCCGATTGCATCGGCAGCGTAAAATGGAACGTGCTGCCTTTTTGCGGCACGCTCTCCACCCACATCTTGCCCGACATCAGTTCCACCAGCCGCTTGCTGATCGCCAATCCCAACCCCGTCCCCCCATACTGCCGGGTGGTGGATGCGTCGACCTGGCTGAACGACTTGAATAGCCGCGCCAGCCGGTCCACCGGAATGCCGATGCCCGTGTCGCGAACGGAAAAATGCAAGTTCCAGGGTTCGGCCTCCTTCCCCGCTTGCGGCGTGGACAGGGTCTTGACCTGGATGACCACCTCGCCGGCGGCCGTGAATTTGATCGCATTGCTGAGCAGGTTGACCAGCACCTGCCGCAGCCGGGTGCTGTCTCCCACAACGTGGCGCGGCACTGCGTCATCCACCTGGTATGCCAGCTCGAGTTTCTTTTCTGATGCCCGCGCCGCGAGCACATCCAGAGCCTCTTCGACGCACAGGCGCAAGTCAAAGGGCCGGGCTTCCAAATCGAGTTTGCCGGATTCGATCTTGGAAAAGTCGAGAATATCGTTGGTAATGGTCAGCAGGGCTTCGCTGCTGGCATAAATCGTCTCAACGTATCCGCGCTGTTCGTGCGTGAGCGGCGTCTCCAGGAGCAGTCCGGCCATCGCAATCACGCCGTTCATCGGCGTGCGAATTTCATGGCTCATGTTGGCCAGGAACTCCGCTTTTGTCCGGGCCGCGGATTCCGCGGCAACGCGCGCGATATTGAGTTCGCGGTTGGTGCTCCCCAGTTGGTCCTGCAAATGTTTCGCGCGCAGCGCGCAGCAAAGCCGGGCCCTCAACTCCGCGCTTTCAAAAGGCTTGGTGACGTAATCCACCGCGCCCAGCTCGAACCCGCGCAATTTGTCATCGGTCCCGTTCCAGGCGGTCAACACAATCACCGGAACAGGCTCAATCTCGGGAACACTCTTGAATTTTCTCAGCAGCTCAAAACCGTTGGCATCGGGCAATCCCAGGTCCAGCAGGATCAGGTCATAACGCTGCTGCTGGGCCATGCGCAAGCCATCCGTCGCGTTGGAAGCGCTGGATAGCGTGATGTTGTCGTCGTGCAGCAATGCCGAAAGAACTTCCGGCATCTTCACATCGTCTTCGATCATCAGAACGCGCGACGGGGGCAACTTCATAAAATGACTGGAAACAATTGAACGCACCACTCAGAGATCGGTTACTATCAGCACATTCAACACCAAACTGTGTTTCAGGCCAATTGAATTTTCCCCGGAGCCGACGCGCCACAAGAAGCGTTGATGAGAGGAAAATTTTTCTCCGCGCCGTGCAGGAAATTCATCCGCGGACGGCGCGCGATTTGGCCTGAAACGAGACAAAATTCGGGAATTCCCGGACAGGATCGCCCTCCCTGCTCTTATGGAGGTAGGGCTGCGCTGCGCGCAGCCGGACGGTCGCCAATTGACTCAACCGTACCGGCGCGGCGACTCGAGTGGAAAAGTGTTTGGGAGATGCCGGATTTCCCACACAGCGCCGTCTTCGAGCAGCACCTCCACAATATCGAATCGAACTTTGACCTGGGGATTTTTCAACAGGCGCAGGTACTCCAGGGCGCTTTTTGAAATCAGCCGCCGCTTGCGGGCATTGACCGCGGCGGCCGGACGCACCCAGGCCTCAGAGGACCGCGTCTTGACCTCCACGAACACCAGACAATCGCTGTCGCGGAACACGAGGTCGATTTCCCCATGGCGCGATCGGAAATTGGCCGCGAGAAATTTCAGGCCCTTGCGCCGGAGATAATTTTTTGCGGCGTTCTCTCCAAGAATGCCGCGTTGAAGGTGCAGCGGTCGATCCACGCGCCGCCACCACTGAATCCGCCATAGCCCCATAACATCATCCCTTTCTCCCTCGATGTCGCCCGCCGCGTCCACGAATGCGCCGCCAAAAATGCACCGTGAAAAACACGTTGTTAACCACGAATGGACACGGATGGACACGGATAAGGCCCGGTAGGGCTGCGCTGCGCGCAGCCGGACGCACGCAGTGCGCCCCTACCCTTTAAATCCGTGTCCATCCGTGTTCATCCGTGGTTAAGTATTCGGCCCTGCCTGCGCGTCGAACAAATCCAGCTCCGTTTCCACCGGCCTGAAAGGCGCAAAGCTCCGTCGATGAATTGGGCAGGCGCCGCGCTTCAGGATCGCAGCATAATGCTGCGGCGTCGCATACCCTTTGTGCTCCGCAAATCCATAGCCCGGGTGCTGCGCGTCCATCTCAATCATCACCCGGTCCCGGCTCACCTTGGCGAGCACGCTGGCAGCCGCGATCGAGTAACTCCGGCAATCACCCTGCACCAGCGCCGTATGCGAATACGGCAGCCAACGGATCTTAAGCCCGTCGACCAGCGCATGCTCCGGTTTGGGGTCCAGTTGATCCAGGGCCATCTGCATCGCCCGCCATGCCGCCTGGCGGATGTTGACGCGGTCGATCATCTCGACGTCGACGCTGGCAATGGCGTAGCGGATGTCCGGGTGCCCGGTAATGATTGAAAAATATTTCTCGCGCTGATCTTCCTTGAGCTGCTTGGAATCGTTCAGCCCGCGAAGCTGCGAGCACAGGCCCGCTTCCAGCCAGGAATGCGGAAACACGACCGCAGCGGCGAACACCGGGCCCGCCAGGGGCCCGCACCCAGCCTCATCGACGCCCGCCACGACCGTCGTGCCGCTCTTCCAGAGCTCGCATTCGTGTGACAATCGATTCCAAAACTTCGCCATACTGAGTCTTGGCCACAATGATCCCTTCAACGCCCGTTCGCAATGAAAACATACGCCCGCCGTAGCCGCGTCTCGTAAGAGCGCGGCCATCTTTACCATGGCAGGTTCATGGTGCCCGGTAGGGCTGAGGTGCCCAGCCAACAGCTCGACGAAGTGGATTTGATCTCGATTGTCCCGATAAATTGACTTCCGTTCATTACCACGCCCGGTGACATGATACCATCCCCCCGTTCGCTTAATCCGCAGCGGCCTGTCCATGCCCGCAACTCTATGCAATCCCTCCCAGCCGTCGACCGCCAATACCCCGCTCAATATCCCCTTCTCAAAAGTACAAAATTCAGATGTGACCCCACCTCACGATCTCACTGACCCCACCTCACGATCTCAGTCGCGGACGACGGTTTTGACGTCATCCAGGAGTTGTTGAAAGCTCGGATTATCGGTCGAGGTACGACCATTTTTTTGAGGCATGGGGCAATCATCGCCGGAGTTGTGGGGAAATCAATCGGGGTGTTCACCGGAGAACCCTCACCCGGTCCCGACAGCGCGGGACCACCCTCTCCCATCCGATGGGAGAGGGACGGGTCGCCTCCTCTCGACTTTCGACTCTCGACCCTCGACTGTCGTGTGCCAGATCAACAACGAATCTAATCTGCTCCATTAAACGGAACGAAATCGTGAAACATTTCACAAACTTTGCTTGCGGCTTCCGAGGAGGGGACCTTAACATTATTTTTCATCAAGCGACCTTGCCTCTTCGAAAAAAGCATGGTTGCGAAGTGGTGGATACCGTTTTTTGCCACAGGCAAGGCAATTGACGGTTGGTTTTGTGAGCTTTTGGGCTGGTTGCCATGGTGCGGTGAGAGTTTTTAGCAGAAGGTTCGCTACGCTGAATACATTTTAAATGTCGGCAATATTTCCAAAGTGGACCAACCGACTCCCTGGGCTGATCATTGTCGGCTTCTTCCTGCTGGGCGGCGGCGTCACGGCCGGCGTCTGGTATTATTTCACACCCAAATATACCCGCGTCGGCTATCAACCGCTCCAGCCTGTCGCCTTCTCCCACGCCACACACGCCGGCCAACTCGGCATGGATTGCCGCTACTGCCATACTGGCGTCGAAAAATCCTGGTTCTCCAATATCCCCGCTAGTTCCACCTGCATGAACTGCCATAACCAGGTCCTCAAAGACGATCCCCGGCTCGCCCTGGTCCGCGAAAGCGCCGCCAGCGGCAAACCCATCGCCTGGGTCCAAATCCATAAAGTGCCCGACTTCGTCTACTTCAATCACTCCGTCCACGTCACGCGCGGGATCAGTTGCGTCGAATGCCACGGACGCATCGACCAAATGGACGAGGTCTATCACGCCAAGCCCTTGAGCATGGCGTTCTGCCTGGAATGCCATCGGCATCCCGAATTGAAATTGCGGCCGCTGGATAAAATCACGGACCTCGCGTGGGAGCCCGCGTCGCCGTCTGCCCAGGTTGAATTTGGAAAAAGAGCCATGCAGGATTGGCACGTCGAATCCCTGCAGACCTGCTCCGCGTGCCATCGATGATGAATTTCGAATCTCAAATCGAACAAGACGGTCGAGGGTCGAGGGTCGAGGGTCGAGAGCAAGGCGCCCTCACCCCATCCCTCTCCCATCCGATGGGAGAGGG
>DASRKU010000474.1:0-5452 GCA_035648815.1 Verrucomicrobiia bacterium
TTCTGGTCGGCGTCATAGCGCAGCGTCGGAGCCTTTCCCTTCTCATGGCACGCGTAACAGTCAAAGTCCGACAAATCCTCCCCCGCCCGCACCAGGTCTGCGTAGGACCGTCGCACGGTCGCCGTGTCCAGAAAATTAGTCGCCACCAGCGGAATCGGATACAGCAGCGCCGGACGCCTCTGCGGGATCAGGAAAAAAACAACGGCCAGCCCCGTGAAAATCAGGCATAACGCCGTCAGCACCGAGCTCGTTTTAGCGGATCCGTTCATCGGCTGTCCCGGCCAGGGGCCGGATTTAAAACGCACCCTCACCCCGGTCCTCTCCCATCCGATGGGAGAGGGAGAAATTGTCCGACGCGTCGATTGCAAACCGTAGCGACATTATATCCGAAGTGTTGCCTCCTGTTCCCTCTCCCATCGGATGGGAGAGGGCTAGGGTGAGGGTTTCTTTTGACTGTGGTTGCAGCCCTGCCGCGCTGTGTTTATCCGTGTGCATCCGTGGTTATGCTCGTTTTTTTCTGAATAGTTGCGGCTAAGCCGCAGGACCGCCCTGCGGGGTGTGTTCGCTGCTCGGCAACCGCTCCGAGAGGAATAGTTTTACGAGCACGGTGAGGATGATAAACGGCAGGCTCAGCAGGACGGCGCCCATGAGCCAGCCCTCGACGCCGGCAAACTCGAGTTTGTAGCCCATGACGCCCCGCAGGCTCTTGGAAAAAAGCTGGCCGCCGATGACGACGTTCCAGCGCATGGCCAGCACGCCTATCAGGACCATCGCCGCGCTGGCGAAGATCATGCGCCGGCGGCCCAGCTCGGGCACGCGCTTGCGCAGCAGTTGAAGCGAGCCGAGCATGAGCAGCGGCAGCAGCGTGCCGATCGTCGCCTGGCCCAGGTTCAGCGTGTAAAACAATTTCTCCCGGATCATGGTTTGCATCACCGAAAAGCCTTCCTCGGCGGCGTAAACGCGGTGAATCCAGTCCAGCCCTTCAATGGCCGCGTCCACCACCAGCGCGTAAAACAGAAACATCGCCATCGTGTCCAGGCATCGCATGTCCACTGTGTGGCGCCGAATCCACGTCAGGACCATGTAGTTGAACACGCACAGCGCGATGCCCGATACAATGGCCGAAAGAATGAAGATGACGGGCATGATGGAATTGCCCCACCACGGGTTGGCCTTGATCGAGCCGAAGATGAAGCCCACATAGCCATGCAGCAGGAATGCCGACGGAATGCCAACCACGGAAAGGATCCGCCCCATCTTCATATCCAGCTCCACGGCCTTCGCTGATTCATCTGTCACCCCGACGGTGAAGAGGCGATAGACAATTCCCTTGAACCCGGTCGCGGTTTTCGACCATTGCACCAGGTCCTGGCGATAGTCAAACCATAGCTCCAGCAACAGCACCGCCATCAAGTACCAGGCATAGACGAATCCAAAGATCGCCATCGGCGACGTCAGGTGCGGCGTCATCATGATTTCAAAACAGCGTTCCGGATGTCCGAGGTGAAAGAGCAAGGGCAATGTCGCGCAGAGAAGAAACGCCAGCGCCGTCAGGAGCGAGAGCCGGTACACCGGTTCCAGCGCCTTGACTTTGAAGACCCGGACCAAAGATGCCATGATGAAGGCGCCCGCGACCAGCCCGGTGATGTAAGGATACAGCACAATGAGGAAACCCCAGAGCGGGTGGGCAGTCCCTTCGTTGGGATAAACGTATCCCTCGAACCTCGGCAACACTTCGACAATCACATTGGTGACTTCAGTGGTCATGTTACCGGACCTCCTTGTCCAGCCCGGCGTACAAAACACGAGGTTCGGTGCCCAGGTGCGGCTTGAGCACCTGCACCCGGTTCTGTTCGTAAAACTTCTGGATCGGATCGTCCGGAACCAAATTTTTCAAGTCGCCGAAAATGCGCGCCTGCGTCGGGCAGATTTCGACGCACGCCGGTTTGAGCCCGCGCGTGATGCGGTGATAGCACAGCGTGCACTTCTCGGCGGTTTTGGTGACGGGGTTGAGGAAGCGGCAGCCATAGGGACATGCCTGGATGCAAAAGCCGCAACCGATGCAATAGGTGGGGTCGATCAACACCGCACCGTCGGGCGCGTCGAAGGTTGCGCCGACAGGGCATACCTGGACGCACGGCGAGTGCTCGCAGAGGTTGCACATCTTCGGCACAAAAAACGAATGCTCGATCTGAGACTTGGGCATCGGGGGTTCCGGAAACCCGTGCATGCCGCCATTGGGACAATCCACCAGCGTTTCCCCGCGGGTCTGGCCGTCGCCCGGTTTGGGTTTCGGGATGATGTAACGCTCGACCCAGGTGCGATAGTAGGGCCCTTCGGGAACTCCATTTTCCTTCTTGCACGCCTCCACACAAAGGCCGCATCCGATGCACTTGTTGGTGTCGATGCACATGAGCCATTTATGTTTGGAGGGGTCGTAGCCGCGGGGAGCGCCTGAGGAAACGAACACCTTTTGCACCGCGGCTTTGAGGGGGCGCGCCACGGTCAGCGTGAGCACGCCCGCCAAAGCCCCGCCCAGCGTGGCCAGGGCGCTTCGACGGTTATACGGGGTTTTCATGGTGTCTGGTTGGGCTGATGCGGCACGTGGCATTCCACGCACTTTCCGCTGTAATGATCCCGAACGACGATTTGTTTGAACCACGCGGGCCGGGACACATTGGCTTCGTGACACCGGATGCAATGGCTGCCGGTCAGTTTGACAGGCAGGATGTCCGGGTTCTCGCCATGCTCCCGGCTCACGCCGTGACACGCCTCGCACGAAAGCGTCTTGTGCGCGTCAGCCGCCAGCTTGTGCAGGATCTCGGAGTGACATTCATCGCACGCCTGCTTGCCCGCATACACTGGAGTCCTGGCCGCCAGCTCCTCCAGCGCCGCTCCCCGATACCAGCCATACTTGCCAAAGGAAGGCGGGGTCAGGACAGCGCGCGCTACGAAGTAGGTGCCCACGATCCCCAGCGTCAGCAAAACCAGTCGCAAGATTTGCGGCGGTAATTTGAAACGGCGCATGTGCGGTTCCTTTGGCTTGCCGAAATTCGGCAATACCCGGCTGCCCTTACGCCTTGAACTTCCGGACGTTCTGTACTAATCCTTTGATGTCCTCGTCCGATAATCCCTCCACGGGTTTCATCAACGTTTTGCCATCCTTGTCCTTCAGCCCTTCCTTCAGCGCCTTGAATGCCTCCTCATCCGTGAACGCGGCCTGGACTTTCGGATCAGTGTAATCCCGGATGCCCAGCTTCTGGCCCATCTTCGTCTGACCCTTGCCGTCGGCTCCATGACATTTGACGCACATCTTGTCCCAAGTCTCTTTCACATCGGCGCCCGAAGCATTCAGGACCGCGGTGACACCAACAATTGCTCCCAGCATGAATAGTTTTTTCATTTTTTGATCTCGATTATATTTACGCGCAGCACCGGCAGGACTTTCACGCCGGCAATCCAGAGCAGGGTCGGAAAACACCGGCAAATCCACTACTCCGCAATTGTCCAAAGCTCCACGTCTTTTGCGGCGCGGACGACAAGCGGTCATTGGCAGAGAGCTGGCAACAACCGCGATAAGCCTATGGCGTGCTCATTTCTACGGCTAATTCAGCTATGTTAATTGTATTTGATTACCTCATATCAAACCTGCCCTGTATTTGGTGCGCTGACGACAATTCTGTATTGGACTGAAACGATCTCAGGGCTCTTGCTTTCTGTTGCCGGTTTTTCTAAACGACGCCGGTTGTCCCCTTGCCTGGACGCTCCCGGCTTCGCGTGCGGTAAAGCGCGGCTGGCCGCATTTTGGAAATTGTTCCTGCCGGCAACAATCACGGAGTTCACGCGCCGGCCCCTGCGGCCGCTTCCAACGTAACTGTCGCGAGCCCAAAGTAATGTCACGCAAAAAATGTCTAATTTTTAGCAAGCACTGTGTAGTGGATGAGTAACACCACGACTACCGTAGTTAAGTCATCGTGCAAGACGTAACTCATCCCACCGGCAGCGCGGCGCAGAGCGCGGAGAAAAAGAAAACGCGCATCCTGGCCCACGGGTTTGCGGGGCAGGAAACCGCGTTCGGTTGCCCCCGCGACTTTCTCGATAACCGCTTCGTGTACGTCGTTGTCTCCGCCCGCGCCCGGGGCCTTTCGGTGGGCGTGAACATGAACCCGGACAAGCAGTGCAACTTCCAGTGCGTCTACTGCGAGGTGCATCGCAACGAGCCTCCGCGCGAAGCTGCGCTGGACGTGGATGTCATGGCCACCGAGCTCAGCAACACGCTGGCCGCCGTCAGCCAGGGCCGCTTGCGCGATCGCCTTTCGTATCACTCTCTTCCCGACGAATTGCTCCAGTTGCGCCACGTGGCATTGAGCGGCGACGGCGAGCCCACCTTCGCATCCAGCTTCGCCGAGGCCATCCAGGCCGTCGTTCATATTCGCGCGCTGGGCGGCTTTCCATTTTTCAAGATCGTGCTGATGACCAACGCCACCGGGCTCAATGAACCCCAGGTGCAGCAGGGACTCCAGTTCTTCACCCGCTCGGATGAAATCTGGGCCAAGCTCGACGGCGGCACCCAGACCTATCTGAACCGCGTGGACCAAATGAACGTCCCGCTGGAAAAGGTCCTGGCCAATATCCTCATGCTCGCCCGCCAGCGCCCGGTCATCATCCAAAGCCTGTTCCCATCCATCAACGGCGAAGAACCGCCGCTGGAAGAGATCGAACAATACTCTCTGCGCCTCAAAGAACTCAAATCCCAGGGAGCCCAGATTCCCCTGGTCCAGATTTACTCGGGCACCAGACCGACTCCGAATTCCGGTTGCGGCCATTTGCCATTGAAAACATTGTCGCGCATCGCCCAGACCGTCCGGCAAGTGTCGGGTCTGAAGGCGGAAGTTTTTTAGAATCTCCGGCCGAAAGGCCAGTTCCCACTACCGGCCTGCGCCTTCCAAGCCGCAGGCCGGATCCCCCCTCCAAAACGGCAGCCACAGAGAGAGGCGATTGGATCACTTGCGTACCGCAGATTCACCGGTGTTCCAGCCGGTCCAAATGGGGCTGATGGTCCCGGTTCCAGCGGCTCAAATCAGCTTCGCCCATGCTTACAAAAAGCATCTCCAACGTCGGCGATTCCACGTGACCGTCGCAAAACACCACGTTCCCTCTTCCTCTGTGCCGCGATTTAGCTCTGGCGGTGCTCCCGGGTTTATCCTTATAGGGCCCGTTTACACCTCCAACCTCTGCGACAGCGCGTGTCCTGCCCAGGAACCGTGAACCATCGTTGATATAGAGTTGAGGAAAAAATCCGCCGACAAATCCATCGCCGAGCTCCATCATCTCACTTGAATTCACCACTTCTGATTCTCTGACTGGAGTCGGATAGGATCTGGCCTGTGCGCCTTTGTGACCGCCCAATCCCAGGTAGTCCTGCAAAAATGCAGGCTCGATGCCAAACGAG
>DASRKU010000475.1:0-13851 GCA_035648815.1 Verrucomicrobiia bacterium
TTCATGGAATGCCTGGAGTCCCTGCTGGGGCGGGATGCCGGCAGCGGTTTTCGCGGGGTGCAGAGCAAGAGCCTGATGGACATCGTCCAGATGGAATGTTTGTCGCAGGCCTCGACAGTGCTGCGGATCACGCACGGGGCGCTGACGGGAAGAATTTGGATTTCCGACGGAGAATTGGTCCACGCCGAAGCGGAGGGAGCGGTTGGCGAACCGGCCTTCCGCCGCATTCTGGAATGGAAATCTGGAACCTTCGAGAGTCTTCCTCCGGAGCCGGACCACGAGCGGACGATTGACAAGCCGATCAACGCCTTGTTGCTTGAGATGGCCCAGGCGATGGACGAGGTTGCGAATCCCGGTGCAAACGGTTCCGAGGACGCGGCGCATCGGAAGACGGTGTGGAAGCTTTCGGCGCTGACGCGCGAGGGTGCGGAATGGGTGGTTTCGGCGGGTGAAACTGGCGCTTCCGAAGGGTGGGGGACTCAGAATGCGAATGAAGCAGCGGCATGGATGCGCCAGGCTGGCGAATGCTGCAAGCGATTGAGCGAGCGCCTGGAGGCCGGCCCGCTCTCGCACGTTGAAGGATGCGCAATGGAACGGCGCTTGATCCTGCTGCCCTGCGATAAAAAAGCCTTTCTGGTCGCCTGGCCGCTCGACACGGACTCCCAGCGCACCACCGAACAAACCAAACAGTTGGTGGCATCATGGGAATCCTGAAACTCTTTTCGAAAACCGGTCCCGCCGTCCGGCGATTGCCGGCCGGAAGCATGACAGTCGACCGGCAGGGCAACGTGGTGGCAACCACCGTGTCCTCGGCCTATCCCAAAGCTTCGCTGGCCGCGGTCGCAGGAGAGGTGCTGAAGGTATTTAGCGAGGCGCGGGCAGCCCACATGCCGCTCTCGGAAATCCACCTCCACTTTGCCAGCCTGCGGATCACTGCCCGTGCAATGCGTGGGGGAGCCATCGTTTTTCTCTCACCCAACATTCCGTTGAAGACATCGTCCGCAAACTAAGCATGCGCCTATGAGCTCAAGCAAAAAACTCGAAAATTTAATCGCGCAGATGGAAAACTACCTGGAGTGCTGGAAACAGTTCAACCAATTCGTCAACCTCTCGCGAAGCAAAAAATTCGGGTCGGACGATGAAAACCAGTTTCTCGAAATCAAAAGCGTTCTCGTCCAGGAGTTGGAGGTCATCCTCGCTTCGGTCGAGGTGAGTTCTCCCACCAAGGAGGAAGTCCATACTCTCATTGGAAATGCCCCGTCGCTGCGGTACCTCAGCGAAATGAACGAGGGCGCACTGCGAAACGTCGAGAACCAATGGCACAAGATTTATATCGGCTGGCATTCCATTCTTGGGCAATTGAAGGTTCGCCAACACGAGGAAGATACAAAGAGCCCCCTGGCGTCCCTGTTCGCATCCGCCAAATAATCGCCGCCGCATCGGCCCCAGTTGCAGCTTGTCATTTGAGGGATTCTTTCGTTTCTACCGGGAATGCCAATCTGGATTGCCGTCACCCTTCTTGGGATTCTTGAAGGTATCACCGAGTTCATCCCGGTTTCCTCAACCGGACATCTGCTCATCGCCGAGCGCTGGTTGCCTCGGCAAACCGATTTGTTCAACATCGTCATCCAGTGCGGCGCTGTCCTTGCCGTTCTGCCGCTTTTCCCCGAGCGACTGAAACAATTCGTCTTTCGCTGGCGCGAGCCGCAGACGCGCGATTACCTGTCGAAAATATTCGTTGCGTTCGCGCTCACCGGCGCCGTGGGATTCGTGCTTGAGAAGAAGGGCTTTAAGCTTCCGGAAAACTTGATGCCAGTGGCTGTCGCGCTGCTGGTAGGGGGCGTCCTCTTCCTGTTGGTGGAGTTGTGGCTGCGCGGAAAAACCATGCGACAGGAAGTCACCTGGCCGATTGTCTTTGCCGTCGCCCTGGGCCAAATCCTCGCCGCGGTTTTTCCGGGCACATCCCGCTCGGGAGCGACGATCATCCTGGCCTTGGTGCTTGGACTGAATCGACCGCTGGCGACGGAGTTTTCATTTTTGGTTGGGATACCGACGATGCTGGCCGCGGGGGGTTACAAGATTTACAAGGAGTTGGGCCACACCTCCGGGGCTGCTGGCGAGGATTGGGCTATGGTGGTCCTTGGCACGGTTGTCTCCGCAATCGTTTCCTTTTTCGCGGTGAAATGGCTTCTTCGGTACGTGCAGACCCATACGTTCAGCGCTTTTGGGTGGTACCGGATTGCGCTGGGGGTCGGGATATTGCTTTTGCTGCGCTAGGGTGGTGACTGGAGCGGGTTAGACCCACACCCGGGCAGTAACTCCATGCCGCGCCGCAGGGCTCGCATTGATTTCACTTTCGGGTGTGCCAATTTGATGCATGAGTTTACGAAGAAGAAAATCACGCCCCCAGCCCCGAAAGGCTGTGACGTCCGATATTGTTGGTGATGTTCAGCAGACGGTCCGTTGAGGTGGTGAAAGCGGGCTAAGGACTGAGCGCTTCCAGGACAGCCACCGACGCGGCATGAGCCTGAGTATGGCTGAGACTGATCAGCACGATGCGGCCCGCGCGATCCTTCAGCAGTTGTTCGCCCCTGCCGTGAAGGACAACATACGGTTCGCCGCTTTCTTTGCGCCGGATTTCCATGTCGTGCCAGGCTAATTGTGCTCCGATGCCGGTGCCGAATGCTTTGGAGATGGCTTCCTTTGCGGCAAAACGGGCGGCCAAAAATGGCCCTGGCGCCTTATGGGAGAGGCAATACTCGATCTCAGGAGCCAGCAGAATCCGGTTTAAAAATCGCTCCCCAAATCTTTCATAAGAAGCCTCGATCCGGGCTACTTCGATGATATCAATGCCCAGGCCGAGAATCATGATCCATGGTCGTTTCCCATCAATTGGAGCATTTCTTTCACGGCCTGGTAAATCCCGGCCAGCACGGCCCGACTCACAATACTATGGCCGATGTTCAACTCAACCAGGTGCGGCACCTGGCGGAGCAAAGTCAGGTTTTGGTAATTCAGGCCATGGCCCGCATTTACTTTCAGCCCGAGCGCGCGGGCCTGTTGGGCGGCTGCGATCAGCCGCTGCAGTTCCGCGTCGCGCCGGTTCTCCTCGAGAAAATGATTGGCAAATGCGCCGGTGTGGAGCTCCACAAACTGGCTTCCCGTCCGGGCCGCCGCCTCGATTTGATCCGGACCGGGCGTGACGAACAGGCTGACTTCAATGCCGGCGCCGTTCAATTTCCTGCGCGTCTCGGTCAGCGCGTTTTGGTTGAGAACCACGTCCAGGCCGCCTTCCGTTGTCACTTCCTGGCGGCGCTCAGGCACCAGGCACACGATCTCGGGTTTGAGCTGCAGCGCGATCTCGACGATGGCCGGCACATTGGCCATTTCCAGGTTCAACCGGGTCTTGAGCGCTTCGCGCAATCGCCAGATGTCGCGATCCTGGATATGTCTCCTGTCTTCCCGAAGGTGAGCAGTGATCCCATGGGCGCCTGCCTCCTCGCAGGCCAGCGCCGCCGATACGGGGTCCGGCTCGCCGGTTTCACGGCCTCGATACCTGGCCTCGCGCAGGGTGGCGATATGATCAATGTTAACGCCTAACTTCAACATATCCTGGAAAGCCGCCGCACCTGGTGATGCGTTGGCGGCGCTCTTCTGTGCCAAAGATACCCGCTCCTGGCAAACCCAATCATGATTAGGTTTGCAACCGTCGAACAAAATTTGTCTTCTGTCAGCGTGTCCAAAGTGCGTTCGTTCGTGAAAGACTGGCTGCCCGCATGGATCTGGATGGCTGTTGTATTCTCAGCTTCCGCCGACTCCGCATCGTTCCGGCATTCCTCCCGTCTTCTTGACCCGCTTCTGCGATGGCTTTTTCCACACTTGTCCGAGGACAGGAGGAACTTCATGATTTTGCTGGCCCGCAAGGGAGCCCACCTGACCGAGTACGCCGTCCTGTCGCTGCTATTCTGGCGAGGCATTCGCAAATCATCAAATCACGATACTCCCCACTGGTCCTGGGAGCAATCCGGCCGCGCCGTCCTCTACGTCGCACTATTTGCCGCCACTGACGAACTCCACCAGTTGTTCGTTCCCGGCCGCGACGCCTCTGTTCGCGACGTGATCATCGATACGATCGGGGGCATTCTTGGAATTCTGGTTTTGAAGGCCATTCTTGCCGGTTGGACTCGATTCAAAAAAATCAGTAATTCACAAGCCTGACAGATCCCGCTAGTATTTTCCCGGGCATGAAGCGGCCGCTGGGAATGGTGGCGGTGTTGTATGGGATCGGGTTGCTGCTGGGAGAATACGTGCAGCCGCCGCTTCCGGTCCTTCTTTCCGGTTCCCTTCTCATCGCGTCGGTCGCCCTGTGGCAACGCCGGCTTCTCCCGATATTATTATGGGCCCTCATTCCCAGCGCCGCCTGGACCAGCATGGTGGTTCGAACGACGGCGTTATCGCCGTTCGACCTGAGGACAATCCAGGGGAACGTGACGGAGTGGATCACCGTGCGAGGCGAGTTGATTGAGGTATCGAGCTCATCGAGGCCTTCGCGGGATGGCGGCGGCCCGGCGCAGGTCCGCAGCGTAGCGACGATCCGCTTGAACAGCATCCAAAAGCTTTCCGTCTGGCAGCCGGCGGTGGGCCGGATCATTGCTTTGGTCCCCGGTGAGTTCAGCGGGGGGTTCCATCCGGGAGTGCAGGTTGAGACGGCTGGAATCGTGTCGATTCCTGCAGGACCGCTGGCCGAAGGGTTGTTTGACTATTGCTCCTATTTGCGGCGCCAGGGGATTTATTACCAGTTAAAGACGCAATCCACCAACGACTGGCGCTTGTTGGGCGCCCCTGGGCGTGTTCCGTGGAAGGAATCTTTCATGGCTTGGGCCAGGTCCGCGCTTGGCCGTGGGTTGCCGGACCAGGACCAGACGCTTCGGCTGGAGTGGTCGTTGTCGCTGGGCGACAAAACCGTTCTGACGGAAGCGGTCGCCGAACCCTTTGTCAGAGCTTCGACGTACCATATTTTTGCCGTGGATGGATTGAGAATGAGCATTCTTTTTGGAATCCTGTTCTCGCTATGCCGCGCCGCCCATCTGCCGCGGGCCATTTGTGGATTGCTGCTGATACCGGTTGTGTGGATTTACACCGGGTTCACGGGGTGGCCGGCTTCCGCGATTCGCGCTTCGGTAATGCTCACGGTGATTATTGCGGGATGGAGTTTGAGGCGGCCCGCAGACCTGGTCAATTCGCTGTTCACGGCTGCGCTGATCATCCTGATCTGGGATCCGCAGCAACTGTTTCAGGCAGGGTTCCAGCTTTCGTTTGTGGTTGTTCTGAGCATTGTGCTGACGCTTCCAATCCTGCGCCAGGTTTGCGATCGATGGCTGAGTGCCGATCCGTTGTTGCCGGAGAGATTGCGCCAGCGCAGACCTGCGATTCTCCGGGTCCCCGCGCGTTATGTCCTGGAATTGTTTCTCACATCCACCGCCGCATGGATCGGTTCCATACCCCTGGTGGCTTACTATTTCCACATTGTGACTCCGGTCAGTGCGCCCGCCAACATTGTTGCCGTGCCCTTATGCGCGCTCGTGCTCGTCAGCAACTTCGCCTGCCTGCTTCTGGCCCCATGGTGTCCAGCCGCGGCCCAATTGTTCAACCATTCAGGTTGGTTCCTCATGGAATGCATTCGGGGGAGCAGTGTATGGTTCGCGCAGTGGCCGTGTGCATGGTTTTATGTGGCCGCCCCGGGTCTCTTGGGCATGGGCTTATATTATTTGCTCCTCTGGTCCTCCACCACGGGATGGCTCTTCAGCCGCCTCGGGAGCGCCTGGAAAATCACAGGACTGATCTTGCTGGGCACCCTTTGGTGCTGGGGTTGGCTGCGCCAATGTTCCAATTGTCGCCTTCACATCCTGCCTCTGAACGGCGGCAGCGCAATTTATGTCGATGCGCCGGGCCATCGAAACGATTTGCTCGTGGATTGCGGCAATGACAATGCCGTCCAATTCGTGCTCAAACCTTTCCTGCGAGCCCAGGGAGCAAACCGATTGCCTGCCGTCGTCCTGACCCACGGCGATCTGCGGCAGATCGGCGGCGCCGAATCGCTCGTTTCCCAGATGCCCGTCGATTGTGTCGCCACCAGCTCCGCCAGGTTTCGCTCCAAAGTGTATCGCCAAATCCTGAGCCGATTGGAGAAGGAACCAGGACTCCACCGGACCGTAACCCGGCTCGATCGTATCGGGGATTGGACGGTTCTGCATCCGGAGGCGAGCGATGATTCCGCGCAAGCGGACGATAGCGCGCTCGTCTTGTTCGGGCGGATTCAGGGCACGCGGGTTCTGCTGTTATCCGATCTCGGCGTGCTGGGCCAAGGCGTCCTGCTTCAGCGAGAGCGCAAGTTGCAGGCGGACATCCTTGTGGCTGGGCTGTCTCAGGGATCGGCATCGGTTTCAGAGGCATTTCTGGACATCGTGCGACCACAATTGTTGGTCATCACCGACGCCAAATTTCCCGCAACCCGGCGGGCGGGCGCTGCGCTGAGGGAACGGCTCGAAAAGCGGGGCATCCCGGTCCTTTACACAGGCGCAGGCGGGGCTATTTGCATCACAGCCCGGTCCGATGAATGGGAAGCGCGGACGATGGATGGAACGATCATCCGCGGGCACGCTGCGCGGTAAAGGAAAAGCATCGGGGCCCGGCTGCTTGCGGGGTTGTGGCGCAGGCACAAAAAATTGCTGTCATTCGATCACGCCGGTGCTAACGTGGAGTTAAGACACCCAACAAAGTTCTGCAATGAACTGGCGTGACACAGTATTTAGTGTGGGGCAACCGGACCAGGCGGTTCTGGGCCGTTACAACCCTGGGCTGCGCCGCAAAACAGGAGCCTCTCATGACCCCGCATGGCACAATCATTGAAATCTTGCAGCAAAAAGGCACAACCATCTGGACTATCAGTCCGGAAGCCACAGTGTTCGAAGCCATCCAAATGATGGCCGACAAGAATATCGGTGCCGTGTTGGTGATGGAGAAAGAGCAGTTGGTGGGGATTATCTCCGAACGCGACTACACGCGCAAAGTGGTCCTCAAAGGCAAAACGTCCAAGGAAACAAAAGTCCGCCACATCCTCTCGGAAAAACTCATTCATGTGTCTCCAGGCCACAGCATCGAAGAAGGCCTGAGACTCATGACGGAACACCGTGTTCGCCACCTGCCCGTAATGGACAATCAAAAGCTGGTCGGCGTTGTCTCCATTGGAGATCTTGTCAACTGGGTGATATCTGCCCAGAGCACAACCATTCGTCAGTTGGAAA
The DNA here is from genome assembly GCA_035648815.1 of Verrucomicrobiia bacterium. Classification (GTDB taxonomy): domain Bacteria; phylum Verrucomicrobiota; class Verrucomicrobiia; order Limisphaerales; family BOG-1460; genus DASRKU01. The sequence goes on from DASRKU010000475.1 coordinate 7,305, forward strand.
CTTATATCACCGGATATCCCGCTGGCAGTGCCTGAAGGCCCACCCATGCTGGCGCCGCCGGCGCGAATCGCTGCTGGCTATTGGGGCCGGCTTCTTGTCACCGTCACGGATACGTAACGGGCTTGCGGAACCGTAAACTTCTTGAGTTCGACTGTGACCGCCTGCGGCCGGAACTCAGCCAGGATCATGTCGGCCACACTGGCAACTACCTTTTCAATCAGTTTCCAGCTCCGCCCGGTCCCGAATTTCAACAGCCTGTCGGCAACGGTCTGGTAATTAATCGTCTTCTCGATTCGATCGCTCACCGAGGCGGACGAAAAATCATAGTCCAGGTCGACCGTCACCAGCAGCCGTTGGGGGTTGGCGCGCTCTTCATCGCCCAGGCCAACGCAATAAAAGACTTCAAAATCCACAATGCTGATTCTCGACATGGCTGCGAGTTCCTTTCGTTTCCATTTACAGTTTCAAAACCGCTTCCAAAAGCCGGCGCGTCGGGCCGTTGACTGGCATCTGCAGCGCATCCGGCGGTTTGACCCAGCGAAAATCGCGGGCCTCCTCGTTCAATCGGACCTGCGGCTCTCCCCGAACCCGGCACGTGTAATTGAGCAAAATAAAATGTGCATCCCGATAAAATTCTGCCGGGCGAATGCAATCCTGCACCAGCACAAAGTGAATGTCGACTATTTCGAGATTTGTTTCTTCCTTCATTTCCCGGCGCAAAGCATCGGTGGAGGGTTCGCCCCATTTTATTTTGCCGCCCGGGATGCCCCAGAGATCGGACCACTTGTGGGTGCGCACGATGAGAACTTCCCCGGCGTCATTGAAGATCAGGGCCCCCACAGTGGCAACGGGCATCAGCCGCCCTGGGTCGGCAGACGCCTGCCGCAAGCCTGGTTTCTTGCTGAACCCTTCCTGCTCCAACACGCGGCGCAGCTCGCCCAAATGCTCCACGACCAGGTCAGGCTCCGCCGCGCGCAACTGTTCCAAAGTGTTGTATCCGGTCAGGACCGCGCAGGAATGAATGCCGCCATGCCGGGCGGTCTCGATGTCATGCTGCATGTCGCCGACGAAGAGGGTTTCCTCCGGCTCCAAACGATTCCCTTCCAGAATTTCATGGATCTTTTGCCGCTTATCCCGGACTCCAACGTAAGACGATTCAAAGAATCCCCCGAATGCTGTGACTGCGGCTTGCACGGCATAATGGTCGCCGCGCACGGAACTGAGCAGAAAGAGACGCATTTTCTGATTCCGGCAGAATTCAAGGAATTCCCTGGCATGAGGCAGTTCACACACGGATTCCTGCTCTGCGCGGAAACGGTCGTGATACCAGCTCTCCAGTTGCCGAAGCGGCACGTGCGGAACGTGCCTGTCATAAAAGACCGTGAATGGAAGACAGAACTCGGCTCGGAACTTCTCCAGCGGCCACTCGGCCATCTGCGCCTGGCTGAGCACGTAATTGGTCGCTTTCCACACAGCCGGCAGGTCGTCAACCAAAGTCCCCGACCAGTCGAATATCACGTTTCGGATCACCCTCCGAGTGTAGCCCCATTTCATCGCCGGGCAATACCCACAAAAATTCCGGCCCTCGGCATCCGCCGCAGCGTTGCTTTGGCCGGCGAGTTCAGTAGAGTGACCTAAACAACCGTCGCCCGGTGATGCTCATTGCCTTCCATAAACCGTACGGGGTGCTTTCCCAATTTACCCTTGAGCGTTCGCCCCACTTGACCCTGGCCCAATTCGGATTTCCCAAACACGTTTATGCGATCGGCCGTTTGGACGCCGATTCGGAAGGCCTTTTGCTGCTCAGCGATGAACCTGAACTGAACAAGGAGTTATTAGACCCGCTCCATGCGCACCAGCGCGAATACTGGGCCCAGGTTGAACGGAAACCTTCTGGTGACGCTCTCCGCAAACTGGAAAATGGCCTCCTGATACTGGGTCGTCGCACGCTGTCCTGCAAGGCCCGGATTCTGGATCCTCAGCCGGATGTTCCGCCCCGGCAACCTCCCATCCGCTTCCGCAAAAGCGTTCCGGACTGCTGGATCAGCCTGGTCCTGGTGGAGGGCAAGAATCGACAGGTTCGACGCATGACGGCGGCCATTGGCCATCCCACGTTGCGCTTGCTGCGCATGCGAATCGGGCGCTATGAACTGGGCGCCCTGAAACCGGGGACATGGAAAATTCTATCGCTGGAGGAACGAAAGGCGGTTTGTTCCTGATGTCAATTCCAGGGTACATGCGGTCGGAGCCGGATGGAGTGTTGGTATCCATCAAGCTGCAGCCGCGCGCGTCCCGCAACCAGATTTGCGCTCCCCTGGGCCAGGAATTGCGAATCAAGGTGACCGCGCCCCCGGTGGACTCGGCGGCAAATGAGGCGCTGGTGGAATTTATCTCCTGCCTGCTGGATTGCGCCAAGGGCCGCGTGCAATTAATCCGCGGTCACACCTCCCGGCATAAAACAATCAAATTGCTCGGGTTCACCCCCGAACAAGTCCTCGCCAAGATCGGGACCACTTCCTAATCATGGGCGTTTGTCACCATGTTGCTGGAGATGTCAGGACCTTCCAGCCAATTGCCGCTTGAGCCCGCCTTCAAAAAATGCTCCTCTGTCCGGCACATTGTTTATGCGTTTAAATCGAATCGCCGCCACACTTTCCCTGGCCTTCATCGCCACAAGCTGTTCAACCTTTCACAGAACGGAAACCCCGATTCAACCGGTGACTCCAAACGCATCACCCGAGGCCGTGGAGCTCCTGAAATTCATTTACAGCATTTCCGGCAGGCACACTTTGACCGGGCAGCATAATTTTCCGAACACCCGAGACAGTTCCACGCTTCAGGCAATCCGGATTTACGGCAAGGTTCCGGCGATTTTCGGGCAGGATTTCGGGTTTGCCGCGGCGGGCGACAAGGATTCGGTGGCCGCGCGGCCTGACATCATGGCGGAGGTCAAACGCCAGTACACCAATGGCGCGATCATCACGTTGTGCTGGCACGCGGTCCCACCCACAGCCGATGAACCGGTGACCTTCAGGCCAAGGCCGGGGACCCCGACAAATCGTCTGGCCAGTGTCCAGGGCCGTCTTACGGATGAACAGTGGAAGGATCTGCTGACGCCCGGAACGGAGTTGCACAATCGTTGGTGCGCCCAGGTCGATGTCATTGCCGGATACCTTAAGGAACTCCAGGCCGCGCACATCCCGGTGTTGTGGCGTCCTTATCACGAGATGAACGGCGAGTGGTTCTGGTGGGGTGGGCGAAGGGGAAAACACGGCACCCAGGCAATGTACCGTCAGATTTTCGATCGCCTGGTCCATTATCATCACATCAACAACCTGGTCTGGATCTGGAGTGTCGACCGGCCGAGCACTCCAAACCGGCAGTTTGCCGATTATTTTCCGGGTAGAAAATATTTTGATATTGCGGCGCTGGATGTTTATCGAAGCGATTTCAAGCAGTCTTACTACGACGATCTGCTCAAGCTTGCGGCAGGAAAACCGGTCACGCTCGCCGAAGTGGGACCGGCCCCGACGCTGGCAATCCTCGAGCAGCAGCCTCAGTGGTGCTGGTGGATGACGTGGGCAGGTTTGACGGCTGGACGGCCCAATGTGAACACAAACGCGTTCCTGACGTTGGTCAACAGTCCGCGTTCCTGGAGCTTGAGCGACCCCGGTTATCAGGAAGCCATTACTCCGCTCCGCACTATTTCGGGACTGCCGCCTTTAAATGGCGCCGCGAGGTCAGTCAGCCAATAACCATCCCGTCCATCGCGAAGTTCACCAAGGCCGGGGGGGTGAAAGACTCCGCGCCACCACATGGAGTGCGTGCGCTTCAGCGCCGCTCTGGACTGGGTGAATCCCGCAGGTGAAACCCCATCTTCCTCGCAGTCCCAACCCAGAGCGCCGGTAAACCGGACGCACTCCACACGCTGCGCGTCCGCCATGGCCGCAGGTTGGAAAAATCCACGGCGGGCAAAAGGGCTTAGTAACTGAAGTTTACGGCTGGGACTTCAGAATAGCCAGGCATTCCATCATGGCGCGGCCGTTGTGGTAGCCGGCTTTCCAAATCGTGGCTTTGTCTCCGGTGGGATGGCCTTGAGGGTTGACGGCTTCGAACCACTCGCCGTTTTTCCAATCCACCTGGTGTTGTTCGACCCAGTCGTAAGTCTTTTCGAAAACGTGCAGGTATTTTGGGTCGTGGGTGAGGCGGTGCATGTAGAGGGCGCTGACGAGGGCTTCGGCCTGCACCCACCAGGTTTTTTCGAGGTTGTCCGCGGGTTGATTGAACCGGCCCGAGTTGTAGAAGCCACCCCGGGTCTCATCAAAGCCGTATTTCGTCGAGTATTCGAACATGGTTCGATAGAGATCCTGCAATGGATAGGTCGATAGGCCTGCGGCATCACAGGCATCAATCAAAAGCCAGATGTTCTCGAGGTCATGCCCATAGGAGACACGTGCGTAATTGCCGGTGAGCACAGGAGTCCAGTCGCGAAGATATTTGTCGGTGCAGGCGCCCAGACCTTTTCGCACCACCGTGTCACTCTCGATCGTAATCAGCTCCAGCAATCGCTCGCGCGCCAAGGGAAGCCGGCTTGCGCGATAGAAGCACGTCATGGACTCAAGCAGGTGCAGGTGGGTATTCATGAGCTTCAAAGCAGGTTCGCCCATGTAAGATATTTCCTCGGACGCGGGCGTCCAATCCTCGTTGAACCATTCCGTGTAGCCGCCAAATTTGGCGTCATGAGCCTTGTCCTCCAGCAAATGAAACAAGCGGGTTGCGAGGTCCAGCGCCTCCTGCCTGCCGGTGGCGAGGTAATACTCCGAAAGGGCGTACAGGGCGAACGACTGCCCGTAAACATGCTTTTTGGCCCGCAACTGCTTTGCTCCGGTCATGTCCACTTGCCAGTAGAATCCGCCGTGTTGCGGGTCCCACATTTTATCTTTCAGGAAACGGTAGCCTGCGTCCGCAGCCTCCAGCGATTGCTTGCCGCCGTATCCCGAGCGGGCCAGGTGTGAGAAGAACCAGACCATCCTCGCCTGCGTGACGATCATTTTTGAGCCGCCGCCTTTGGGCGCGCCGGCAATGTCGTGGTTGAGAATGTAACCACCATTTTTGAAATCCACTGTTTTGGGAAGCCAGAAGCCCACGATGTTTTCGGTCAGGTTGGACTCGAGCCGGGTGCGATAATGAGCGGCAACGTCGGCCAGGTTCTGGCTGTGGGATGAAGTTGTCATTGAGAAGAGGGCGGCAAGAAGAGCGATTGTTTTGTGGCCATGCATGCGCCTCTATTTACACGGTTCAGTTTTCGAAGGCGAGAGGATGCTTTGGATTGCTTTGCGGAGGGTTGGGCCTGTATTGTCGCGACTGGCAGCTTTTGGGCGGTATCGATCCACAGAGCATATGATCGCGATTCAATCAACGAAGACCCTGAACTTTATTTCGTTGCTCCTCCTCAGTGCAGTTCTGACGGGGGGATGTCGCACGGCGCAACGGGCCGCCGATCCGGCGGCCAACGCGCGGGCAAACGGCATTCTCGAGTATATGCGCGGGCGTGAATCGAGTCAGAAAAAGAGAATCATCTCGGGACAGTTCGACAATTTTGGCAGCCGGGCCAATCTGCATCTGCTCAACCGGGTGCATGAAAGCACGGGCCATTGGCCTGCGCTGGTGGGGGTGGATTATGCGGATGAGGGCGGGATCAACTGGCGCGCGCCTAACAAAGCCGCCATTGAGTATTGGAATGCAGGCGGCCTGGTGACGGTCAGCACGCACCTGTACAATCCATGCCGGACCAATGAATATGGCGGGCTCAGAGACAAGGGAGTGGACCTGAATGCGCTGCTGGTGGAAGGGTCGGACACGCACGGGCGTTGGATGCGCGAATTGGACCGGGTGGCGGACGGGCTGCAGCAGCTTAAGGACGCCGGGGTGGTCGTGTTGTGGCGTCCTTTTCATGAGATGAACGGCGATTGGTTCTGGTGGGGGGCGAAGGATCCCGCACTGTTCATTCAATTATGGCGTCAGATGTTCCAGTACTACACCAAAACGCGGCACCTGGACAATCTGCTTTGGGTTTATTCTCCCAATCACGGCGACAAAACCGCCGCTTATTATCCCGGCGATGAGTATGTGGATCTGATCGGGTTGGATGCGTACACGGACTACATTGAAACCAATCACATCAAGGGATACCCCGAGATGGCGAGAATTAAGAAGCCATTTGGTTTTACTGAGTTTGGGCCTCATTCGCCGAGCAACCCGCCGGGCGACTATGATTACAGGCGATTCCTGAAAGGTGTGCAGCAGGATTTTCCACGCACGGTTTTTTTCATGAGCTGGAATGCGAAATGGAGCCTGGCGTCGAACACGAACGTCGCCGAATTCTTAAGCAGTCCCTCGATTGTTAATCGCGAAGACCTGCCCAAGGGGATTGCGGGACCGCACGAGTCTCGTTAGGGGTGGGTTCTGCCCTGAACGTTAGGAGTTGGAGGTTGGTTGTTGGATGTTCAAAAACCAACCCTCACCCCGGCCCTCTCCCATCCGATGG
>DASRKU010000476.1:0-5572 GCA_035648815.1 Verrucomicrobiia bacterium
TATCCGGGCCCTGCTGGCGCGGTATTTCAACGGCGATCGCAACCTTTTTTGAAATAGCGGCATCAGTTTTAAAAACAATGCCTGCTTCGACGTTGCCGGACTCCACGGCTGCCAGCGCCGCCCGGACATTATCGGTTGGGACCACTTTGGGTGCCACAGCAGCCCATAGTTTGTCTTTTACCAGGAGTTCTTTTGCGTAAATGCCGGCAGGCACGGTTGTGGGTTCAGCCAGGGCGATCCGTTTAATCGCAGGGCCGGCCAGATCGGAGGGCGACCGGATTTTGAGTGAATTGCCGGGCTCGGTGACAATCACCAGCGAGTTTGAAAGACGATTTTTGATCGTTGCTTTCAAAACCAGCCCCTTTGCGGAAAGAGCATCCATTTTTGCCACGTCGGCCGAGAAGAAAACATCGGCGGGAGCCCCCTCCTCGATCTGCCGGGCCAGCATGCTCGAAGCGGCGAAGTTGAAGATGATTTTGTCACCGCCTGGCTTCTCGTAATTCTTCCCGATTTCCTGGAGCGCATCCGTGAGGCTCGCGGCGGCAAATACCGTGACCTCCGTCCCTTGAGTGCCGAGGCAGAAAAAGAGTGGTGCCGCCAGCAGCGCGAGCATCGATGGCGCAAGTCTCCGTCCGGCTGCGCGCAGCGCAGCCCTACCGTTCAAGAAGCGCCGTCCGGGTTGCATGTCGCCATACTAATTGCCGAAATCCGGTTTGAGTGCCAGTCCGATTCCAGTTCACACGCGACCTTTCTTGACCGTTCGTTAGCGGAACCGTAGGGTTGTTATGTGGCGGATGCCAAAAAGAAAAAGTTGCGGAACAAATCGGTGATCCTGGGTCTCGGTTTGGATTCCGACGGGCACAAGCGGATTACGACCGGGCCTAACTTTGCGCTCCTTGGAGGATCCAAAGAAACTCACGAGGTGATGACTGAAAAAGTCATCAAGATCAACGAGAAGCTGGCCTCCAAAGGCAAACAACTCGAAGAGGTCAGCTCCGAGGAATTTGAAGACATCGCCCAATCCGTCGGACTTCATCGTCACAAGGCCAAATAATCGTCCGCGAATCCCGGCAAATAGGGTCATCCGCGAATTACGCAAATTACACGAATTGAAGGGGGAACCGATTGATTTTGACGGCACCGGAGGGGCATTGTAGGAACAGGTTTGTCCTTTGAGTGGAACTACCACCTTTTGTCCCACCTGGGACAAAAGGTTGTCGTGGTGTCTCGGGGGATCAAATCGGAGTGGGACGACTCGTCCGGGTGCTTTTCCATCAAAACAATTTCGTGTAATTGGCGTAATTCGTGGATGACCCCCCTTTGCGCCATTCGCGGACCTGAGCGCTTCTTGACGGAAGTTGCTTCGATTGGTACGCTCATTGTGAACAATAGAACAAAACCAAGCCATGTCGGGCGATACCCAATATTTGCCAATAATCCTTCTGCTGATTGCAGCGGCAGGCTTCGGGCTGGCCCCGCTGGGGCTGGCATGGGTTTGGGCGAAGGTGTTTTCCCCGAGCAAACCCGGGCTGGATAAGAACGCGATTTACGAATGCGGGCTGGAGTCCAAGGGCGATGCGTGGGTGCAGTTCAAAGCGGAGTATTATTTGTACGCGATCATCTTCCTGATATTCGACGTGGAAACGATTTTTTTGCTTCCGTTCGCCGTGGCCTTTGGGGGGCTCTCGGTCGGCGCATTTGTCGCCATGATGATTTTTATCCTGCTGCTGGTCGAAGGTCTTGTCTGGGCATGGCAGAAAGGCGTGCTGGTGTGGAGATAACCAAGACCCCGGCGCATGTGAATGATAGAGTGGTGGAGGCATGACCAACGTTTCGACACTCCCACACTCCATGGCTCCGAGTCTTGCAGGCTTCAGCGACGAGGGGCTTCGCAGCGAACTCCAGAAGCAGGGGGTTTTCACAACCACTCTGCAGGAGGTGTACAACTGGGGCCGCAAGAACTCGGTTTGGCCGCTGCAATTTGGCCTTGCGTGCTGCGCGATTGAAATGATCGCCACTTCGATGGCCCGATACGACCTGGCGCGCTTCGGCGCGGAAGTATTCCGCCCTTCGCCACGCCAGGCGGACCTGATGATTGTTGCCGGGACTGTGACCAAGAAGATGGCGCCGCAAGTGGTGCGGCTCTACAACCAGATGCCGGAGCCCAAGTATGTAATTGCGATGGGCGCATGCGCCATTTCGGGCGGCCCCTTCAAGCAGGGTTACAACGTCCTGAAAGGGATCGACCGGTATATTCCAGTGGACGTGCACATCCCGGGTTGTCCACCGCGACCGGAGGCGTTGCTCCACGCGTTCATGACGCTGCAGCGGCAGATCGGCGACCAATCCCTTTCCAATGGATCCAGGCCACGGCATTTGGATCCCGATGCTCCCGGAGAATTTGTCGTGCCGCGATACGGCGCCCATGACCTGGAGCCCCCGAACAATCCCCAGGTTTGGGAACCACCCGCAAAGCCGGACAAACCTCCTGGCCCCGCCCTGTGATACCATCGCTCGAGGAAATCAAGAATCGCATTGAAACGGCACTGCCCGGCACGCGCCTGGAAATCCTCCGTAACGAAAGTCCTTCAGGACAACATTCGCTCCTGGTCAGAAAAGAAGATGCCGCCGAGACGGCCAGGTTTCTGAGGAATGACCCTTCGCTGTCGCTGGATTACTGCTCGAATGTGACCGGCGTCGATTGGCCTGAAACGGAATTGACGCAGAAAGTGAAGATCAAAACCACAGTCGATGGCGTCGAGAAGGAAGTCGAAGAAACCAGGAAGACGAAAAAGGGCGGTTATTTGGAGGTCGTTTACCACCTGTACTCCATGGAGAAAAAGCACGGACCGGTCATCCTCCGCATGCGCACGGAAAACAGGGCGGACAAGACGCATCTTCCGTCCCTGACGCCGCTGTGGCGGTCATGTGAATTTCAGGAACGGGAGATTTACGATCTTTATGGCGTCGTGTTTGACGGGCATCCCGACCTGCGCCGGATCCTGATGTGGGACGGATTCCAGGATCACCCGATGCGCAGGGATTACGTTGCGCCTGACGATTACGAATACGAGCCCACAACGCACAGTGAAGTGCTTGAGAGGGCGAAACGGCATGGATGAATTAACCGCCACCCCTGCCCTGCCCGCGATCGCGGAAAGGTATGAGATTCTGCCAAAAGCCTCCGCTGACGGTGAGATGCAGGGCGAGTACCTCGAGGTCTCGATGGGGCCGCATCACCCTTCCACGCATGGCGTGTTTCGGATGGATGTCATGCTGGATGGCGAGCGGGTCATCAAGCTGAAGCCGGTATTCGGATATTTGCATCGCAACCACGAAAAGATCGCTGAAACGACGACGTATCTTTCGTCGATGCCGTACACGGACCGGCTGGATTATTTTTGTTCCCTGACGAACAACTGGGCTTACGCGTTGGCGGTGGAGAAGCTGGCCGGCATTCAGGTGCCGGAAAGAGCGGAGTATATCCGCGTGATTACGGCGGAGCTGACGCGGTTGCAGAACCACGTCTGCCTGATCGGTTTTTTGCTTCAGGACATGGGCGCGCTGGGAACTCCGCTGATGTATGCGTTTCGCGAGCGGGAAAAGATCCTCGACCTGTTCGAAGCGCTCACGGGAGCGCGGATGATGTGCAATTACATGCGTTTTGGCGGTTGCCGCGTGGATTTGCCGGCCGGCTGGAAGGAAGAAGCCGAGCAGGTGGTGGAAGCATTTCCGCGATTCCTCGACGAATATGAGCGCCTGATAGCGGGCAATGAAATTCTCATGGCGCGCACGCAGGGAGTCGGTATTTTGCCGAAAGATCTGGCCGTCAATGCCGGCGTCACCGGTCCAATGCTGCGCGCTTCCGGCGTGAATTACGATATTCGCAAAGTGGACAAGTACGGCATTTACGAGCGGTTTGAATTCAAGATTCCACTCGGCGATCACGGCGATGTTTTCGATCGTTACATGATCCGGGTCCTGGAGATGCGCGAGTCGGTCAGGATTTTGCAGCAAGCGTTGAAGGGGCTGCCTCCCGGCCCCATCGTCGATCCCAAGGCGAAGCTCCGGGGCTTTCGCCCCAAACCCGGCGAAGCATATGGCCGCATCGAGGCGCCCAAAGGCGAACTCGGATTCTACCTGATCAGCGACGGGTCGACCAATCCGTACCGGTATCGGGTCCGTCCGCCGAGCCTGATTAATTTAACGGTGCTGGAAGACATGTGCCTGGATCAGTTGATCGCCGACGTCGTGATCATTTTGGGCAGCGTGGACATCGTGCTGGGCGAGGTGGACAGATGAAAGCACCCTCACCCCGGCCCTCTCCCATCGGATGGGAGAGGGAGGACCGACCGACGCGTTGGTTGAAACAATGACGCAGGAAAATCCAAACCGTCCGCCCCCTGTTCCCTCTCCCATCGGATGGGAGAGGGTTAGGGTGAGGGTTCCGGTTTTTTTGCCAAGCATGCTAATTTAAGGTCGATATGTTAGGTGAAGGAATCATCAAAGGGATGGCCGAAACGGCCAGGAATTTTCTGGGCAGCTACATCACCCGGGAACGCATGGTCACTATCCAGTATCCCGAACAGCGCCTGCCCCTTAAGGAAGCGACGCGGCAATTTCCATTCCTGGTTTACGACGGCGAGGATTGGGAGCAAGGACTCCGTTGCGTCGCCTGCCAGATTTGCGAGAAGGAATGCCCGCCCAAGTGCATCTACATCGAGAAAAGCAAGGACAAGAAACCGGACCACATCGGCAAGCCACAGTTGTATCCGGCTGTTTTCAACATCGATTTATCCGTCTGCATGAGCTGCCAGATTTGCGTGGAGGTTTGCCCCTTCGACGCCATCAAGATGGACACGGAATACGAGTTGAGCACGACGGATCGATTTGAGGGTTTGCTCGAGCACAAAGACAAGCTGGCCAAGCCTAACGAGTATTATCGTCGCATCCACCCGCTGGAATCGGCGGAAGTAGATGCGCGCCTGGACGCGGAAAAAACCAAGGCGCAAGCCAAGGCAAAAGCGCCCAGGGCGTAGCCGCCTTAATTGGAGGATGTCGAAGGATCAGTCACCCGGCCGATAAACAGAATGGTTCCCGTCCGATTGTCACTGATCAGGAACAGGAATGGGTGATCGGCAAGAAACAATTCCGGAATACCCAAATCCATAGCCACTGCTGTGGATGCTGCAGCTTCGGTGCCTGCTTCATCGACATCGATGCACGCCTTATGAAGGACATTGAGTATGAAAAAGGGCTTTTTTGGAGTGATGCCGGAGAAATCAGCGGCTTCTGTGAAGGCCAGGTTCATTCCTCTTTCCTTCAAGGCTGGTATCAGATCGAACTGCGAACCTGCTTTGAAACGAGGTATTCCTATGCTTACTTCCTGCTTTTCACACTTTCGCCGCCATTGCTCAATTCGAACCGGATTGAGACTTCTCTCGACGAGCGCGAAGTTGGTGTTTCCTTTCGGCAGAAAAATCATCATCGAAAATTGATTGCTCGAATACGGCAATTCCAAGACTTGCATTAGCTTGTCCTCCGCGTAGCGAAAATTGTCGATCTTAGCCAT
>DASRKU010000477.1:0-13252 GCA_035648815.1 Verrucomicrobiia bacterium
CCCAGTCGCGCCACACTGCGCGATACTGCCGGTAAGCGAAGGTGTGTTCGATATAAAGCTGAAACTCGTTGATTTTGAAATCGGCAAGGTGATCGACCAGGCCGAGCAAGGTTTCAATGCGAGGAACTCGCCCGCGTGATATGTCCAGCATCACGCCGCGCCTTGGGAAATCAGGCCAATCCAGGATGCTCAGTTGAGGCAGTCTGCGGCCGAACTCTCGAAAAAGCTGACGCATCGTGGCGACGGCTGCCCTGAATCCGGCGGGCGCGGAAAAATCGACACTGACACCATTCTCGTCAATGGTGATGGTGTAGGCCTCGGCTGAGGGGGCGGACAGGGTGCGCCGGGCACAGCGAATGGCGGCTGGGTACTCCAGGGCACAGGAGCGGTGGGGCGAGGTTTGGAGCAACAGATGGATCCCCGCGTCCATTGCCCCTGTCTGCAACCGCCGCGCTGCCAATACCAGTTCCGGGCCAGTTGCGAGCAGGGCCAGGATCGAGTGATCCGGCACCTTAAAGAACCCTGCGCCGCATTTGAGAACGCGAGGGCAGGGGAGGAGCTTCATTTGGCCATCATGCCGGTTTTGCGCGCGTAGTTGAACAACCCGCCGGCATCAACAACAGGCCTGACATCGCCCAGAGGTTTGATTTTATAAATCGTTCCGGTGCCCTCGACTGTGACGGTGGTCGCATCCAGGTCCACGGTGACGCGGTCTCCGGTTTTCAATGATTCACAGAGCCGGTCGCTGATTTCGCAAGGGTAGAGTTCACCGGTGGCGACGCTGTTGCGGAAGAAAATGCGGGCGAAGCTTTCGGCAACAACGATCCTGCACCCAGCCGAGCCCAGGGCAATGGGCGCATGTTCACGGGAACTTCCGCATCCAAAATTGCGACCTGCAATGATGACCGGATATTCGCTGTCGAGCTTGCCCTCCTGGACGAACCGGGCGGGGTATAACGATTCGGGAAGGCCCGCGAGAGCATAGGAGCCCAGTTTCTCATACTCCTCGGCGATCGTGGGCACGAGGTTCAAATACTGCGCCGGAATGATCTGGTCTGTATCAATGTTATCGCCGACCACGTAAACCGGTCCTGAAAAAACTGATTGCATAGCCCAGAGCTTGGCTGTGAGCCGCGAGGTTTTCAATTAGATTTATGAGGCGAGAGACTGCCGTTGCCCTCATCCAGGTAAATCGTATGGTTCACCTGGCTGACCTGGAGGTACTGCCGGCGAATCCATTTTCCGATGGTGTTCGTCACTTCGAGACGATGGGTAGCGGCGGGGCCAACCGGAGGGGCTTCGATGGTCAATGCCTCGCTGAGCACCCTGCCATCCATGGGTGTGTTTGCCGTCACGCCCAACAGCCATAGCACTGTAGGGGCAAGATCGGTATTACCGGTGGGCAAGGTGTCGACATAAGACCGTTTCAGGTGGGGACCGGCTGCCACAAGGGTATTATGGATATCGAATCGGCTGAGGCTTGCGTGATTTCCTCCGGCGGCGTTCGTGTTGGCATCGGATATCTGCAATCCAGGCGCGCCCGTCTTGCTCGCGTCCGGTGACCATCGCATCGCCAGCACAACATCCGGAGGTTGAGTGGATGCAATTAAAGCCTGCGCGAGCGTGAACGTTCCCGGCATCGGGTCGCGCGTCATCAGCACACCGGCAAAATCCTGCTGCTGAAGAAAGGACACAAGCCGGCGCGCGATCGCCTTGTTGTGGCCAATGATGTGAAACAAGACCGAGCCGCCTTGGCCAACAACAAGGATTTGGCCGCGTTCCGGTTTGGATTTGAATTCACGAAACGCCTTGAACCCGGCGTTCCGCACCGCGACGCAGACGTCCACAGGCTTGTCGATTGTGGAAAAACCATGGTCTGACACGACGAATACATCGGTTTTATCGCGCGCGCCCCGCCGGGTGAGTTCGGCCAGGACCTGGGCGAGCTTGCGGTCACTGCTCTCGATCGCAGCCACTGCTTTTGGGGAACCCGGCCCGGCGGCGTGCTGAGAAAAATCCGGCTCGCTGAGCCACAGCACAGTGAAGGCGGGGATCCCGTTGGACCAGAGCGACTCGGTCAATGCCCGGGTCGTCCATTCGTCGCGCGGTTCATTCGGATCAGGCGATGATCGAATCGCATCCGCAGGAAAGCGTCCGAGGAGCTTTTGAATCGGCTCCAGCCCTGTCTTGGGAACCGTTTCACCCGCGTAGAGCATGATGCTTGGGGCATTGGTATCTGTCTTCGGGTTGCGGTTATGCAACAAGACCACCTGTTTTGAACCGGCGATCACGGAGCTCCTGCCGGCAGCCTGCAAAATCTCCGCAACCGTGGGCTGAGGCAGGTAATGGCCTCCAGTAATCTCATCGCCCTTTCGAATCACATCGGGATTCTGGCTGTCCACCGGTTTATTCATGTCGACGGCAGGCATGTAATCCTTGTTCCCAATGAACCCGCTGTGTTCGGGATAAAGCCCGGTGGCAATCGCTATCCCGTTTACCTCCGTCGATGTGCAGTACACCGAGTGATGGTTCTGAAACTGGACGCCCTCCCGTCCGAGTTGGAACAACACGGGCGTGTGGGCTTCGGAAATAAAATCGGGCCTCATCCCATCCCAGACCAGCACCACGACATGTTCGGCATTGCCGGCGGCAAACGCGAAAGGAGCGGCATTCAAAATCAGCAACAGGACCGCGCGCAGGATTATTCGGCTCATAACGTTTCAATGACATGGATGGAATCACCAACCTGGATCTTCCCCGGGCGGATGATTTCAGCCAGCATGCCCTGGCGGTTGTTCTCCATTAATCCTCGAAGGCCGCTGCAGATCGCATCCATTTGCCCGCAAGGCATTCTGGCTTCGTACAGATACAGAACTGCTTCGCCGATTTTTATATGCCGGCCGAGCAGTGCGATGAGATCGATGGCCGTCGTTTCGATATTCGCCCGCACTGCGCCTGGCGGGATGCTTTGCAGCCCGAGGGAGGACGCATGCGAGGCGATTTGTTCCCGTTCAATGAGGCTGACCTGGCGGCGGCTTGGTTTTCCGGTGGTGTGGCTGAGACGCCCGAAATACCGGGGTTCATTGAGAATGCCCTTGCCGACTACCAATTCCACGGATTGCACCATGGAGAGGGGTGCACCCGAGCGAGCGGGATGC
This sequence comes from Verrucomicrobiia bacterium, assembly GCA_035648815.1. GTDB lineage: Bacteria > Verrucomicrobiota > Verrucomicrobiia > Limisphaerales > BOG-1460 > DASRKU01. Next base: position 3,159 of record DASRKU010000477.1, read on the forward strand.
AAATGCAACGAGGCCACCTGGCCAGGCAGGGCAGGGCAGGGCACCGGATTCATGGGGTGCATTATCCAATCATGCCCCCTGTATCGCAAGCGACTGTTGCGGGAAACCGCAATCAAGGCTGCGCTGTGAATCCTCTAATCCTGTCCTCATACAGTCCTTCTGAACAGGTCAGCGGACGGGGGCAGAGGGTCCAGAGCCGGCGCCGACGCCTGTGGAAGGCTCGCGTTCCGCCTTGCTCTGCACCGCGCCATTTTTATACTTCGCCGGTGCTCGACATTAAATTGATTCGTGAAAAGGCGGATTTCGTACGGCAACGCCTGGCTACGCGCGGATCCGGAGACGACGCGCTCATCAACAAGGTTCTTCAGGCTGACGAGCATCGTCGAAAGCTGCTGGCGGAAGTGGAATCACTCAAGTCGCAGCGCAATCGTGTGTCCAAGGAGATTGGGGCGCTCATGGCGCAGAAGAAGGTGGAAGAAGCGGAGCAGAGAAAGAAAGAGGCCCGGGAGTTGGGGGATCGGATCGGGCATTTGGACAAGCACGCTGCTGAGGTTGAGGCGGAGCGGGGGAATTGGATGCTGCAGATACCAAATCTGCCCCATGAGACGGTGCCTCCGGGCAAGAGCGCTGCGGATAATCAATTGATTCGGAGTTGCGGGGACAAGCCGGCATTTTCCTTCAAACCCAAAACTCACGTGGAATTGTGCGAAAGCCTTAAGCTTGTGGATTTCGCGCGGGCGGCAAAGCTCTCAGGCAGCGGATTTGTTCTGTTCACGGGCTGGGGAGCGAAATTGGAGCGCGCGCTGATACAATTCCTCCTGGACCTGCATACTCGAGACCACGGCTATGTGGAAATTGCCCCGCCATTGCTGGTGGGGCCGCAGTGCCTCGAGGGAGTTGGCCAGTTCCCGAAATTTGCGGACCAATATTACGCGGTCCAGGAAGGAAAGGATCCGGCGACGCTAGGCAAGCTCTATCTCATCCCGACTGCGGAGACTCCCGTGGCGAACATTCATCGTGAGGAAATTTTAAAAGAAAGCCAGTTGCCGATCCATTATGCCGCGTACACGCCATGCTTCCGGGGGGAAGCGGGAGCGGCGGGTGTTGGAACGCGCGGGATGATCCGGGTGCACCAGTTTGACAAGGTGGAACTGATCAAGATTGTCACGCCGGAGCGCGGGTACGAGGAGCACGAGAAAATGCTCGGGCACGCTGAAAAGGTGTTGCAGTTGCTTGGATTGCATTACCGTGTGGTCCTGTTGTGCACCGGGGACATGAGCTTTTCCAGCGCCAAAACCTATGACATCGAAGTCTGGGCGCCAGGGCAGGGGAGCTACCTGGAAGTGTCCAGCGTCTCCAATTGTGAAGACTTTCAGGCACGCCGTATGAATCTTCGCTTCAAAACGGAGGCGGGCGATATCCGGCTGCCTCATATCCTCAACGGAAGCGGCACCGCGTTGGCCCGCCTTTTCGTGGCCCTTCTCGAAACACACCAGCAGGCCGACGGAACTATCCAGATTCCTCCGGCGCTTCAGCCTTATTTGGGAGCCAAATCAATCATTCACTAAATGGCGGAATACTTAATCATGTCCACCCCGGCGCATTTTTTTCCCAACTCATGAGGATCTTGCTGGCCAGCAGCGAAGTTCATCCCTATTCCAAAACCGGAGGCTTGGCCGACATGGTGGGAGCCCTGGGCAAAGCCCTCGCACGACGCGGGCACCAGGTCGGTTTAGTCACGCCACTGTATGAAGGAATCCGCGAAAAGTTCCCGGATATCCGGCCCTTGGATCTCCCGCTTGTTTTGCCAATGGGGGAAACACAAAAACAGGGGCAAGTCTGGGTTCGCAATATCAACGAGCGATTCACGATTTACTTCATCGACCAGCCGCAGTTCTACATGCGACCGTCGCTGTACCAGGCGGCGGACAACCAGGACTATGCGGACAACGCCGAGCGATTTATTTTCCTGTCCAAGACTGTTGTGTTTCTGGCCCGGCATTTGGAGGCCGCGCCGGAATTGCTGCACCTGCATGATTGGCATCTCGGGTTGGTGCCGCTGTTGCTCCAGCAGGAATGCCGCAGGGTGAATTGGCCCGCAGCGCCGAGGACCTGCATGACGATCCACAACCTGGCTTACCAGGGTGTGTTCCCCAGCAGCCAATATCCTTTAACCAATCTGCCCTGGGACTATTTCACGCCCGATGGCGTCGAATTCTACGGTCGATTCAACTGTCTGAAGGCCGGGATCGCCTTCGCCGACGTCGTCACCACCGTCAGCCCCCGATACGCGCGAGAAATCTTGACCCCGGAATTTGGGTGCGGTCTCGATGGCCTGCTGCGGCATCGGGACTCGGCGCTATTCGGGATACTAAACGGTGTGGACTATGAGGAGTGGAACACCACGCGGAATCCTTTCCTCCCACAACCGTATTCTGCGGAGGATTTGAGCGGCAAGATTGTCGATAAGCTCGAGTTGCAGAAACAAATGGGGCTTCCTGCGGACGAAGGCGTGCCGGTGTTTGGAACGATCGGCCGGCTGGTCGAACAAAAAGGGGTTGGTATTCAATTGGCGGCGCTGGAGGAAATGCTGGGAACAGCGCTTCAGTTCGTGCTTCTCGGCTCCGGTGAATCCGCTTTCGAACAGGCGTACCAGGCATTGGCAAAACGGTATCCATCGAAAGTCTCCATTCGGATTGGCTACGACCAGGCGGTTGCTCACAGAATTGAAGCCGGGGCGGATTTTTTCCTGATGCCTTCGAAATTTGAGCCCTGCGGATTGAACCAGATGTACAGCCTGCGTTACGCAACGATCCCGATCGTCCGGATCACGGGCGGCCTGGATGACACGGTCATTGACATCACGGAGGACCCCGAACACGCCAACGGGATAAAATTTGGAGAGTATTCAAGCCGTGCGCTGGCCAAAGGCATCCAGAAGGCACTGGCGCTCCATGGAGAGCCGGAGCTGATGCGTCACTTCCGATTGAACGGGATGTCCGCTGATTTTTCGTGGGACCGGACGGCGCAGCAATATGAGAATGCTTATCGAAGAGCGTCTTTGGAGAACCTCCCCGCACAGGCCGTAAAGGCCAAAGGATGAGGTTGGGATTGTCCGCAACGGAGACAGGTTTGCATCGGAAGGAGACAAGTTCACGTTGAGTTGAGATGCTGAACTGCGGGCCTGAAGGGCGAGTAGAATCAGTTTTCTTCGACCCACTTGCGCTGCGGGCGCGCTCCTGTAAGGAGGGTGCGCGAGGCTCTCCGGCGCAGAAACAGCCTGCCAGTAATTGGCTTTAGCGTGTCTAATCATTATCTGTAATGGCATTTAATCTGCTAGTTCCGGGATTGCGGTTGATACCAGGTAATAAGTGAGCTGACCGAAATTATCCTAATCGCCTGATGTCAGGTTCACGCCGCGAGAACAGAAAGGCAAAAAGTAATATGAAAATTAACACCTCCCGCACCTCGGGCTTCACACTGGTAGAAATCATGATCGTCGTGGCCATTATTGGTTTGCTGGCAGCCATCGCGATTCCGAACTTTGTTCGGGCGCGCCAGACCTCCCAGACCAATGCCTGCATTAACAACCTTCGGCAGATTGACGCGGCCAAGCAGCAATGGGCGCTGGAAACCGGCCAGTTGCCGACAGTCACCCCCACCACGGTCAATTTGAATCCTTATGTGGGACGCATGGGCAATGGCAATGACCTGTATTGCCCGCTGACCAAGGGTACCGCTTGGGGCGGCTATTCAGCCGGCATCGGCGCCGTTAGCGACCTTCCTAAGTGCGCTAACTGGGATGCCTCCACGGCCAACAGCGGCAAACATGCGGCTTCACTCGATCCTGCCAAACAATAACCAGAGAATTCTTGAATCGGCGAACGGGCTTGGGTTTTCCCAAGCCCGTTTTTGTCTTTACACCCACTGGACTGTGGGGGGCCCCAGGGTTATGGGGGGGGCACCGGAAGGCCCCAAACCAGCAGGATTACCCACAGAATAAATCTAGACAGAATTGTCAACTTCTGAGAGCAACCTGTGAATTGTTCCCGCAAATCGCTGAGTCACAAATGCCCACGGAGAAGCGCCATAAGGGCATTGGAAATGCTGAACGGCGTGTGCGGTCTGATGCCGGGCAATAAGTGAACATAAACGTCATAATTCTAATCCGCCCGGTACCGGGGTTCACGCCGCAATAAAGAAAGGCAAAATCAATATGAAAATCAATTCGTCCCGCGCATCGGGTTTCACGCTTGTTGAAATTATGATCGTCGTCGCGATCATCGGCCTGTTGGCAGCCATCGCGATTCCGAACTTTGTTAAAGCCCGCCAGACCTCCCAAACCAATGCCTGCATCAACAACCTGCGGCAGATTGACGCAGCCAAGCAGCAGTGGGCGCTGGAAACCGGCCAACTGCCGACAGTCACCCCCACCACGGTCAATTTGAATCCTTATGTGGGACGCATGGGCAATGGCAATGACTTGTATTGCCCGTTGGTCAAAGGCACTGCCTGGGGCGGCTATTCAGCCGGCATCGGTGCCGTTAGCGACCTTCCTATGTGCTCTAAATGGGATGCCTCCACGGCCAACAGCGGCAAACATGCGGCTTCACTCGATCCGGCGAAGCAATAATTACAGAATTCTTGAACTGCGAACGGGCTTGGGCTTTCCCAAGCCCGTTCGGTTTGTACTCATGCAGCAGACATCTTGCACAAGGTTGGGTTGCATTCACTTTCTGGCCCGAGCTCGAAAGGGTCCACCCAGATCCAACGTGATACGCTGCTGAAGTAAATATAATATACATTGTGCGACATTAAGTAATCTGCTCCTGGTTGACCTTGCACGTGGGCTGGACCGTGATTGTCGGAGATTCTACCGATCCAATTGTCGGGCATCATTGTTCCCGATTCCGGGAAGTTTCGAATCGAGAAACTGACGCGAACTATTACCATGAGAACATGCAGTCCAGAACAGCCTCCGGCCAAATCATTGAAGCCTGGCAACAGCGCCAAAAAAAGGATGGCGGACTGGTGACAGCTCTGGCAATCACCAGCACAATTCCGGCGGTTCGCTTCTTCTGCTCACCTGATGCTGCGTCGGCATGGGTGCTCATGGTCTTCCTTGTCGCTCTTGGGCTCGCGATCCTCCGTCTCATCCAGTCGGCCAGCACTGTCGTGAATCTGCGCCCGAGTTCATTATCACCGTCTGTGCCGGCAAGGGCCCAGATCATGGGAGGTTACGAGAACCTGGCTGATTATGATGCGCTACAGGTCCAGAGTGTGGCAGGATGTTGGATGGCTCCGCAGTATAGTGCGCAGGGCACAGATTCCCACCCGCTCTGCAGGCATTCGCTGAATTGATCTCGCCCGCCTTTCGGTGACAGGCATGCAGCGCGCGGCCCTCGTCCGCTCGGTTTCTACAGGGATGTATCCAGAACGTTTCCGATTTGATGCAGGCGTTCGCTGCCCTGGTCAAAGGCAGATTGGATCTCGGCAAACTCGATGCCCAGCAAACCGTGTTCTTCGCTTGTCAGAAACGATGGGGCTACCGGAATCATTCTTTGTTCCATCGTTCGTTTGGCCCACCGATTGGAGACCTGGATCATTGCGGCGAGACACTCAAAGGGGGCGGCCTCCATTGGGGACGAATGGTGGCTGAAAATGACAAGAGTGATATTGGGCGGCAGCCCCCATCTTGAGAGCAATCGGCTTCCGAGCTCGGCATGAGTTAACCCCCAAGTGGCCGCCTCGACATGGGAAATCGTTGTGCCCGATGCCGCCGATTCTGCCAGGAGCTTTGCGTAGACACTTGGTTCTAGGGAGCCGAAAACGAGCTTTCCGACATCATGGAGTAACCCAGCCGTAAAGGCGGCGGTTTCGGATTCGTGGGTAATCGACGAGAGCGCAGCGGCAGTCACCGCCGTTCTCAACGAGTGTCGCCACAGGTTGTCCGGATCCAATGTTTCGCTCAGCGGTTGGATGGGGGTGTGGGAACCGGACAGCGTGCTGACGACGTGCTGCACTTCATTGAATCCCAGGCGGCTGACGGCTTCCGATGCATCGCGCGCGTGTTCTGAGCCTCGAAAAAAAGCGCTGTTACTGCGCTTCAATACCTCAGCCGTCAGCGCAGGGTCGTAACTGATCAATTCAGCGACGTTGTCCATGTCGCGATTGGGATCGGACATCAACACGGCCATCCGCGCGAGAATGGAGCGCGCCGGGGGCAGGTGTTGCACGCGGTCCAGATAGCGTTCGGCTGCATCCATACCGGGTCCGGCGGAGCTAATGGCGGATGGAAGACCAGCCGAACCGGCTGGTAATCGGCCAGTAAACAAAGAACGACCGACCGATAATATTCCTGGAATCAAAATCGCCCCAGTATCTGGAATCGGCGCTGTTCATGGTATTATCTCCCATCACGAAAAGATGTTCGGGGCGCACCTGGTATTCCCGGCCGGGCTCGAGCAGGCCGACCATGGCATGGCCGAAGTAATGATTCTCCTGGTATTCCAATACCGTCGACCCGGGCTGTGCCCCGGAAAATGCGTACAAGTTTTCGAAGTGCGGCGTGGCGGCAGTAATCGGGTTTCCATCCACGACAAGATTCCCCACCGGTAATGTCCCCAGCGGCCCCCCAACGACCGTGTAATCCTGGTGCAGCATCAGGTTTTCTCCGCTGAGGCCGACCAGGCGCTTAATATAAAACGTGTCCTGTTGATCTATGGAAAGCCCGCTGATGCCGTGGGTTTCAAACACCACGATTTGTCCCCGCGTGGGCTGGCGGAAATTGTACGCGAGCCGGTCGACAAACAGATGGTCTCCGGCGTTGACGCGGAGTTTCACGATGTCCTCGCCTTTGTGAAAGAATTGTCCCGGTCCGAAGGCAGAGCGGACGCGCAATCCGGCCCGGGCTTCCAGCGAACCCAAGGGCAGCGCGCCGTAATCCGGCGGGAACCAAATAGTATAATTTCGGCCGCCCACCCGGACGGTTTGTTTGATATTAAAGATCAGGAATTGGAGAGGCCGGCTGACGCCCTCCAATTCTCCATCGGATTCGGCAACCAGGTGGATATAGGAGGTTCCGCCGAACCACTCTTTGACGCGCTGCAGACCGGTGGGGATTTTGAAGTCAGGTTGTTGGATGAGGTTTCGCGAGGTGACTCCAAAGAGCGTGGGCTGCATCGAGCCGGTGGGGATCTTGAACGGCTGAATGAAGAACGTGCGGATGCCCATGGCGACGGCCAGCGCGACCAGCAAGACTTCGACATTCTCGCGCCATGCGGCATTGGGATAAGGGATAAAGTGCTTTTCGGCGATTTTTCCCAGGCTCTCCATCTGCTTTGCCAGGGCTTCCTTTGGGCCCCCTGCCCTGATGGCCTGATCCATTTCAGCCAGGGCGGCTTCGATTTCCTGGACCGACTTTGGAGGAAGGATATCGCGCTGGTGGGCGAGGATTCTGCGGACATGTTTGCGCAACGCGGAAGCCTGCCGGACCGTGCTTGAAAAGAACCAATGTAAGCTCATGCTTTTAGAACTTCGATGAAGGCTTCCTGGGGAATATTGACCGACCCGAACGCTTTCATGCGTTTTTTGCCTTCCTTTTGTTTCTCCAGCAATTTGCGTTTCCGGGTGATGTCGCCGCCGTAACATTTGGCCGTCACATCTTTTCTCAGCGCGCTGACGGTTTCGCGCGCCACCACTTTTCCGCCGATGGCCGCCTGGATGGCGACGGCGTATTGCTGCCGGGGGATCACTTGCTTCAGCTTTGCGGCCAGGGCGCGTCCCCTGCCCTCCGCTTTTGCCCGGTGGACGATGCATGAGAACGCATCCACCGACTCGGAATTGACGAGCATGTCCAGTTTCACCATGTCCGAAACGTGATAGCCTGCATATTCGTAATCCATGGAGCCGTAACCGCGGGTGATGCTCTTGATCCGGTCATGGAAGTCAATCAAGATTTCATTGAGCGGCAGGTGTGTTGTCAGCATTACCCTTCGGGCATCGAGCGTTTCGGTATTCTCCACGTTGCCCCGCTTTTCGGAAATCAGCATCATCAAGTCGCCGATGTTTTCATTGGGGCAGATAATGAAGGCCTTGACCACGGGTTCCTCGATGATTTCGATGTGATTGGGGTCCGGGAGGAACGCGGGATTATCCACTTCTTTGACCAACCCGTCGCGCATGGTCACCTGGTACACGACGCTCGGGTAGGTGGCGATGATATCCATGCCGTATTCGCGTCGCAGGCGTTCCTGCACGATTTCGAGGTGGAGAAGGCCGAGGAAACCACAGCGGAAGCCGAACCCGAGGGCGACGGAAGTTTCGGGCTGAAACACGAACGCCGAATCGTTCAGTTGCAGCTTGGCGAGGTTGGATTTGAGGTGTTCGTAGTCGGCGGTGTTGATGGGATAAATGCCGCTGAAGACCATGGGATGAATCTCTTTGAAACCAGGCAGGGCCGGGGCCGGGTTCCGAGATTCGGTGATCGTCTCGCCCATTTTGACTTCCTGGGGGCTTTTGATATTGGCGACCACGTAGCCGGTTTCTCCTGTCTGCAATCGTTCCCGAGCGATGGGCTTTGGGTTAAAGTTGCCGACTTCCTTCACATCGTAGCTTCGTCCCGATGCGGACAGTCTGATCTGCATCCCAGCTTTGAGTTCACCGTTGAAAATGCGGACGTGAGTGACGACGCCTTTGTATGTGTCGAAATACGAATCGAAGCAGAGGGCCTGCAAGGAGCAGGCAGGGTCGGCGCGGGGGGCCGGGACCCGCGCAACAATGGCCTCGAGCAACTCGTCAATTCCGATGCCCTGCTTGGCGCTGGCGAGGATGGCGGACTCGCCGGGGATGGCGAGAATATCCTCCAATTGCTGCCGGGTCAGAGGGACGTTTGCGTGCGGCAGGTCGATCTTGTTGATCACAGGGATGATCGTGAGATTTTGCTTCATCGCCAGGTGCACGTTTGCGACGGTTTGGGCTTCCACGCCCTGGGCCGCGTCGACGACCAACAAAGCCCCTTCACACGCGCTGAGGCTTCGAGAAACTTCGTATGAGAAATCAACGTGGCCGGGGGTATCAATGAGGTTCAACTCGTAAACTTCATTGTTGCGGGCGGTGTACAGCATGGTCACGGGATGCGCCTTGATCGTGATTCCCCTCTCCTTCTCGAGATCCATGGAATCCAGCAACTGCTCTGTCATGTCCCTGTCCGAAATGGTGCCGGTGCGATTCAACAAACGATCACTGAGAGTCGTTTTGCCATGATCGATATGGGCGATGATGCTGAAATTGCGTATGTGTGCCAGGTCCATCTATTGGGTTCCAACCGGATGTTTTAGGAAACGTGAATCTACCCTGCTGGAAGCCCATGCGCAATGAATCTCGTGGACTGGGAACGGCTGGTTATATGCAAACCAGCGGTAGGGATCGTGGCAGGAGCACCACCTCGGTGCCCGCGATTTTGTCATGCCATGCCTGTTTGTCCCGGTCCCAAATGATCCACAGGAAAACCTCCTGGCTGATGTCCTCGGCTTCGGACCGATTGGCAGTCAAGCGCATGGCAGTGCTAAAGACCATATTCTGGTGATTTCTCATGAACGCTTCGAACTGTTGCGCATGCATCATGGCCAAGACATGACGAGTCGTGCGTGATCTTAGGGGCGGAACGGTGTTGAATGCAAAGTTCTTGCATAAAGTTTTGAGCAGAGATGCGACATGTCAGGCCTGCCCGTTTTCCTGGTAAACCGAGTTGCCGGTCCAAACTGGCGCGGTTCTGGCCAAAATAAAGGGCTCCGGCGGATTCCTGTCGAACCCGAGCTGAGGAGCATGATCCTCCAGTTTCCGACTCGGCGAAAAATCCGCAAGAAACGGGATCCGGGGTAACGGCTGGGCAATCTTGAATGCCGAGTTAAGCCTGGTCCTATTCGGGAATCTCTTCATATGATCCCTTAACCCGGCAGGAAGGAGGATTGTTTCAGAAAAAGGAGCGTTTAGAAAAGAAAAAGGCCGGACATGCGTCCGGCCCTTTCCGAGAACAAAGCGCTGGGGGATTCCGAGGTAGTTTGCGCTGACTACTTTTCCCCGTCATCCGATGC
>DASRKU010000478.1:0-2463 GCA_035648815.1 Verrucomicrobiia bacterium
ATTGCTGTTTCGATCATTGAAGATGACGGGCCCGCGCGGGAGGTCCTCTCGGACTGGATCCGGCATGCGCCGGGGTTTCGCTACGTAAGCCAGCACGGAAGCGCCGAGAGCGCGCTGGCAAAGTTGCACCTGGAAAAGCCGAATGTGGTGCTGATGGACATCAATCTGCCGGGCATGAGCGGAATTGAATGTGTGCGCCAGCTCAAGCCCCAGTTGCCAGACACCCAATTTGTCATGTTGACCGTTTACGAAGACACCGACCACATCTACGATGCCTTGTCCGTCGGTGCGAGCGGTTATCTTCTGAAGCAAACGCCGCGCGCTGAATTGCTCGCCGCCCTTAAAGACGTTTATACGGGCGGTTCGCCCATGACCAGCAACATCGCCCGCAAAGTGGTGCAGTCATTTTTGCATCCCGCCCCCCAGGTGGACGAATCAGCAAACCTTTCCCCGCGCGAACAGGAAGTGCTGGAATTGCTGGCGTGCGGCTATCTCTACAAGGAAATCGCCGACCACCTTGGCATCACCGTGGCGACCGTGGTCACTTACATCCGGCGCATTTATGAGAAGATCCACGTGCGCTCGCGTGCTCAGGCGGTGGCCAAGTATGGGAACTTCACGCCCCGGCGATGAACCCGGGCGAAGCGCGCCCGCCGGGGTCGGAATAACCACCCGGGCGCAGGCCGGCAGGGAAATAATATTGGATGCCGGGATGCCGACAGAGGAGCGCGCGCCGGGCGGCCAGGATGCCAGCCCTCAGACACCACCCGGCCGGCCAACTCCAGCACGGGATTTCATTTCCAATCGGAATTTGGATTGTGATGACAGCAATTTTGGAGGATACTATGATCTATGATGCCGCGTAATCGCCAACGAGCGCTGTTTTGCCTGTTGCTGCTGGGCGCGTTGATGCCCGCACGCGGGCAGTTGGTGCTTACCAATTTCAGCGCCGCCAACCCGGTCAAAATCATGGCCGTTGGCGATTCGATCACCGATGATGTCGTCGGCAACGGCTCCTGGCGGCTGTATCTGCAACCGCTGCTTGATACCAACGGTTATCCCTTTACTTTTGTGGGCCGGAACCAGTCAATGGCTTCCGGGAGTTTCACTAAAACGAATCATGAAGGCTACAGCGGAGCCGTTATTGCCCCGCCCGGGGTTCTCAGCTATGCGGTGCATGGCTACGCCGGCCCCGATGTTTACCTCCAGAAAATCGTCGCTGACGCCTTTACCAATGCGACCCCCGATCTGGTGCTGGTGCTGATCGGGGCAAACGACATTGGCCGGGGACGCAATCCCTGGCAGGTCGCAACGAATGACATGTCGAACCTGCTGGACATCATTTTTTCAAACGCTCCCAATGCCAATGTCATCCTTGCCAAGGTCACGTCTCTTTACGGCGCAAATCTATCCGGCCTCAACTACGCCGCCTATGCGACCAACATTCCCATTTACAACGCCGCTTTGCAGGCCATGGTCAATCAGCGGCGGGCCCTCGGGCAAAAAGTGTCCCTGGCCGACATGTTTTCCATCGTGAATATCAACACGATGTTCAACAGCGATTATGTGCATCCGAATGCCCTGGGCTTGCAGGCCATCGCGCAGGAATGGTTCACCCGCATCCAGGCCATCACCATCACCACCAACCGGGTGACGTCCACGCTGATCCATGGCGGAGAGGTTTGGAAATACTCCGACACGGGCCAGGACCTGGGGACGAACTGGTCACAGCCCAATTACGACGACAGCGGCTGGGCCGGCGGAGCGGCGCGACTGGGCTACGGCGACCTCACGGTGTTCACCACGGTCAGTTATGGGCCGGATGCCACCAACCGATACATCACAACCTATTTCCGCGACTCGATTGTCGTGCCTGCCAACGTGAACTTCACCAATCTCAATTTCCGCCTCTCGCGGGTGGATGGCGCTGTGGTCTGGCTCAACGGCCAGGAAGCTTTTCGCACCAACCTGCCGTCCGGACCGATCACCTATACAAACCTGGCGTTGCAAGCAGTGGTTCCGATTCGAGCGGGCACGCCCTACATTTTCTACCCCACCAACATCGCGGTGCCGAATTTGCCCGCGGGCACGAACCTGGTCGCGGTGGAAGTTCATTTGTTCGCCACCAACCGAAACGCCCTCGGCTTCGACCTGGAGCTGATCGGCACGGGTTCCTTTTCGCCCGCTCTCTCCATCGCGTCCGCGGGCGCCAACATTTCTCTTGCCTGGCCGGTTGCCAGCGGAACCGGCTACACGCTTTATTCCTCAACCGACCTGGCCGCGCCTGGAGGTTGGACCAATGCGGCGGCAACGGTTCAGACCAACGGCGGGCAATATGTCGTGACCGTGTCGCCCGACGCGATCACGAGATTTTTTCGTCTCCAGAAACCCTGGAATTAGTGTCCCTCGACGTTTTCAGTGAAATGAGCGTTCACGTCCGCCCTCACCTTTTATCCTCTCCCC
>DASRKU010000479.1:0-3285 GCA_035648815.1 Verrucomicrobiia bacterium
GTGGGACATGCAGATACGAGGTGATGGTGACCGCGCCGGTGTCGGCATCGGTGTAGGAAACCGGCGGATCGCCCAACATTGTCTCCAGCCATTCGGAAATGGCGGATTCAGCCTCCGACGTTGTTGCGATGGAAAGTGTCCAAACCTGCGGCTGTTTCACATCGCGATTGCTTGCTGCTGAGCCTTGAGCAGATCGCGGATGCCGCTCTTTCCCAACTCGAGCAATTCAGACAATTGCGCCTCGCTGAACGTGGATTCCTCGCCTGTGCCCTGCAACTCGATGAATTGGCCGGCGGAATTCATGACCAGGTTGAAATCCACACTGGCAGCCACATCTTCGGTGTAGCACAGGTCCAGGAGAGCCTGGCCGCCGATGATCCCGATGCTGACCGCGGCGATGGCGTGCGACAACGGGTTTTGCGTCAACTTGCCCTCTGCCAAAAGCCGGTTGACGGCGATCGAGAGCGCGACATAGGCGCCGGTGATTGCCGCTGTGCGGGTGCCCCCGTCGGCCTGCAAAACGTCGCAATCCACCCAAATGGTGCGCTGGCCAAGTTTCTCCAGGTCCAGCGCGGACCGCATCGCCCTGCCGATGAGACGCTGGATCTCCGAAGCCCTGCCGTCGAGTTTTCCCCTGGTGATATCGCGTGGTTTTCTCTGGAGGGTGGAGTACGGAAGCATGGAGTACTCCGCTGTGATCCAACCGCCCGGAACGCCCTGTTCCTTCATCCAGCGCGGCACCGTGTCCTCGACCGCAACGGCGCAAATCACCCGCGTATTTCCCGCTTCAATCAACGTGGAACCCTGGGCGTACGGGGCAATGCCGTTCTGAAATCGCAGCGGACGCAATTGCCCCGGCTGTCGGCCGTCAGCGCGCAGTCCAGGAGAGGGAGTTGCTGGTGATGGCGCCATGATGACAGCGATGGTATCGCCCGCAGGCGCGATGGCAACGAGGAAAGTTGCCCTTTTACTTTTGCGGAATCTCGATCGAGCTGAACAGGCTTTCGAGGCTGTTCAACGGCGGTTCCCTTCTCGGGTTCAGAACCTGGCGCAGGTAGGGAATCGAGTCAGGAATGGTCCGGATGGATTTTGGCAAGGTGGCGCCGCTGGCATTGGGGTGGCCGCCGCCCTGAAATTTCTCCGCCACTTTCAAGGCCTCGCCGTTTCGGCTGCGAAAACTTGCGATGATGACGTTGTTGGAGCGGCGAAAAAGGGTCACCAGAACAGGAAACCGGGTCGCCTGTTGTTCGAGCATTTGATGCACGATCAAATTGTTGTTTCCGATCACAGTTTCCACGAAACCGACCATCTCGCTGATTTCGGTAATGTTGGACTTGCTCCATTCGAAGCCCAAAGGATTCTCGATCCGCCGCTTGACTGCCATCACTTCCAGAAGCGGGTGATCGAGCAATTTTTCGATCTCGCCGCCGATGAGGTTGTGTAAATTCCAGAATTGATAAGTCTTGACGAGATTGGCGTAATCTCCGGCAAGGATGAAATCGGGATCGTCCTCGAGGAACAAGTCGGCGACGTTATTGATGTGCACGAGCCGGTCGAGCTCCGGCGAATCGAGCCCCTTGCTGCGGCACAATTCGTAGCAGAGCAGCCCGGCGGATTTTTTCAGGTCGTGGATGAGCGTTACGGTTTTGGCCGCCGTTTCGGTGGCATGGTGGTCGATCACCACCCAGTTGGGTTTGTCCAAACGCTGTTCGAACGAGAAGTCGGCCACCCATGCGGATTTCTCGCGCAGATCCCGTTGTTTCCAGGCGTTGTAATGAAACGCTTCCATCCGCACATCGACGCCGAAGAGTTTTCGCGCCAACCGTTGCAGGAGCACGCCCGCCACAAGACCGTCCAGGTCGCTTTCATGGGTGATGATTACTTCGGGTCGTGGCAAGAAATCTGTCATCTCAACCATGCTAATGGAACATGCACAAAGTGGCCAGCGGAATGCAAAATTTTCTCTTCTCGACCATCGTGACTTGGCCCACACTGGAGGGCTATGAACCTTTTCGATTTGTCGGGTGAAACGGCGGTGGTGATCGGCGCCACCGGGGCATTGGGCGGCGCGATTGCGGATGGCCTGGCAGACTCCGGGGCGGCCGTGGCGGTGGTCGGGCGCAACAAGGAACGCGGGGAAGCGCGCGTCAAAGCCATCCAGGCGCGCGGAGGCAAGGCCGCGTTCTTCATTGCCAACGCAGTCGAGGCCGCAAGCCTGCGCTCGGCTCATCAACACATCCAGAAAGCCCTCGGCTCACCCACCATCCTCGTCAACGCCGCCGGCGGGAACGATCCCAAGGTGACGGTGACAGCCGACAACAAGTTTGAAAACATCAGCCTCGACGCCTGGCATGCGAGCTTGGAATTAAACCTGGTGGGCGGCGCATTTCTTCCGTGCCAGGAATTCGGGCCGGCGATGGCATCGCGCGGAAAGGGAAGCATCATTAACATCGCGAGCGTGTCGGCTCATTTGCCATTGTCGCGGGTGGTGACGTATTCGGCGGCCAAAGCGGCCCTGTTGAACCTGTCGCTGTTCCTGGCGCGCGAATGGGCGCCCAAAGGCGTGCGCGTGAACACGATCACGCCAGGGTTTTTTCCCGCCGAACAAAATCGAAAACTGCTGTTCAATGACGACGGTTCACCCACGGCCCGCACCAACTCCATCTGGGCGCATACTCCCATGGGGCGGTTCGGCGAAGCCCGCGAGCTGGTCGGCGCGGCCGTGTTCCTGGCCAGCGCCAAAGCCAGCAGCTTTGTCACCGGCACCGATATCCGCGTGGATGGCGGATTTTTAAGCCAGACGATCTGAGAAGAGCGATATTGCCGTGACTGAATGAAAGGCCCTTCCACATCCGGCGGACTGACAGCCGAACAAGTTGCCGAAATCGTGGCCGAGGCGTGCCCGTCAGGGCACCACCAGGGCAAGCGCGTGTTGCTGATTGTGCCGGACGGGACGCGGAGCGCCCCCATCGGTCTTCTCTTCAAAACCCTCCACAACCGGATCGCCGGGTCCAGCAAATCCTTTGACGTCCTGATCGCGCTGGGGACGCACCCGGCGATGAGCGAGGAAGCCATCTGCCGCCGACTGGAGATTTCCGCACAGGAACGCGCCGGTCAGTTCAAAGGCGTTCACTTTTTCAATCACGAGTGGAACAATCCCGAGGCGCTCCAGGAAATAGGAGTGATTCCGGCCAAAGAAATCAACGCGCTGACCGACGGCCTCTTTGCGATGGACGTGCCTGTCGAGATCAACAAACGGATTTTCGAATATGACCAGGTGATTAT
>DASRKU010000480.1:0-14156 GCA_035648815.1 Verrucomicrobiia bacterium
TCGGCGTAGCGGCTTAACAGTTCAGCGTCCTCACTCATCACGTCTCATTAGGTAATGCCCGTCCCAGGACAAATCGCACAAGGAAAAATCACTTTCGAGACCGGCTGTTTCACGCGAATGGAATCCGAGCCGTTGAGAAAATATGGGAAATCGGAAGCGCGCTGGAGGCCGAAGGAAATCAGAGCTTGCTGCGAATTGTTTTGATCGCATAGTAAATGCCTGTCTCTGAATGGCACGGGGCCAGCGGAGGACCTGGGATGGGCGCTTGGCGCAGCGGTTAGCGCGTCTCGTTTACACCGAGTAGGTCGGGGGTTCGAATCCCTCAGCGCCCAGTCTTCGCTCTCCGCTGCGCTGCGAGCGAAGACTGGTAGAGGCGCACTGCGTGCGTCCGGCTGCGCGCAGCGCAGCCCTACCAGCGCCATTCTCCTTTGTTTTCTTGTCACTCCGTGCTGTGTACGTAGCATCGCGGCATGAGCTTGCTGAGGGTCGAGCGTCTTTCTAAAAATTTCGGCGCGATTCACGCCGTGGATTCCGTCAGCTTCGAACTGCGCGCGGGAGAAATCTACGGCCTGCTCGGCCCCAATGGCGCGGGCAAGACGACTTGCATCTCCATGATCTCCGGACTGATCAAGCCCGACGCGGGCGAGGTGTTCGTCGCCGGCGCCGCTTTCTGGTCCGATCCGCAAAAGGCCAAGCGCATCATGGGCGTGGTGCCCCAGGAGCTGGCGATCTACCACGAGTTGAGCGGGCGCGAGAACCTGGAATTCTGGGGGCGCATGGCGGGGCTGAGCGCGCGCGACGCCAAATCGCGCGCGACGGAATTGCTCGAGGCCCTCACGCTCACCGACCGCGCGAAGGACGCGGTGAAGACTTACTCCGGCGGCATGCAACGCCGCATCAACCTGGGCTGCGCGCTGCTGCATCGGCCCCAATTGCTGCTGCTGGATGAGCCGACAGTGGGGATCGATCCCCAGGCGCGGCTGAACATTCTCGAATTCATCCGCAACCTGTGCGCGTCGGGCACGGCAATTCTTTATACCACACATTATCTCGAGGAAGCCGAAACCCTCTGCCAGCGCATCGGGATCATTGATCACGGCCGATTGCTGGCGGAAGGGACGCTGGGCGAACTCCAGGAGCGGCTGGGTGGCGACCGCGTGTTTGTGCTGGAGGCGGATTTCAAAGACTCCTCGCCCGACTCGTGGGATGGATTTCAAAAGCGCTTTCGTGTGATTCAAAAATCGGAGAAGCAGCTTGTCGTGGCAGCGATCGGCGCTCGCGATCCGTCCGAATGCCTGAAGGATTTGCTCGGCCTGCCGGTTCGCGTGGAGAACGTCACGCTGAAGCGGCCCAGTTTGAACGATGTCTTTCTTCAACTCACCGGGCGGGATTTGAGGGAATAGCATGCTGCGCGTGCTTTTGTCCAAAGACCTGCGGCGCGCCTGGCGCAATCCGCTGCCGTGGCTGATCAACCTCATCGTGCCGCTGGCGATGACCGCGCTCTTAGGCATGGTATTCGGCGGCAACTCCGACAGCGGCGCCCTGGGACGCATCCGCTTTGCCGTGGTGGACGAGGACAAATCGATGTTGAGCGATTTTCTGCGCGGCGCGGCGAACCAGGGCGAAGGCGGCAAGCGCCTGGAGCCGGTGTTCATGGACCGCGACGATGCGATGCGGCAGATCAACGACAGCAAGATCAGCGCGGTGCTCGTCATCCCGACCAATTTCATGCGCAATTATCTCACCGGCCAGGACGTCGTAACCCTGGAACTGGTGAAGAACCCGGCGGAATCCATTCATCCGGCGGTCCTGGAGGAGTTGCTGGGAGCGGTCGTGACAGCGATGAATGCCGTATCACGAAATTTTCAGTCTGAATTTCCCGAATGGAAGACGGTGTTGGAGGGCAAGGGCGACTATCACAAAGTGTCGTTCCTGATTGAGCGGGCCGGCAACAAGTTAAAGAACGCCAAACAATTCATAAGCCCGCCGCTCGTGTCTTACGAAAAGGAAGGCGGTAAGAGCGAAGCTGGGGCTGGCGGTGGCCTCGCGAAGCGCAGCCCTACCGACAGTGTGTTCGCGTATTTACTGGTTGGGTTGTCGGCGATGTTCCTGCTTTTCCTTGGAGGCATCGGGATGTCCGACCTGCACCGCGAATTGAGGAATCGCACCTTTGAACGATATCAAACGCTTCGGGATTCGCTGGCACCGTTTATTGCGGGCAAGGCGGTGTTCGCGGTGGTCATGCTGTTGATCTGCGCCGCGGTCATGCTGGGCGGCGGCGGCCTGATCTTTCGCGTGCATTGGCAGCACCCGGCAGGGCTCGCCGCGCTGACCTTTGGCTATGCGTGCTTCACGGCGGGATTGTTTGCCGTGCTGGCCGCCCTGATGCCCGATGAGCGGCGGGCGGGCGCGATGAACAACATCGTCGGGATGGCTTTTGGAATCCTGGGCGGCTGCGCATTCCCCGCACAGAATCTGCCGGCCTTTATTCGCGATCACATCACGCGCTGGATGCCGAGTTATTGGTTTGTGGATGCCGCGCGGCAACTCCAGTTCGGCGGCGCCAATCCCGGATGGGGGCTGGTGACGCTCAAGCTGGTCGGAATCAGCGCGGCCTTGATCGTCGTCGCGGCGCTGCTGTTCCGGCGTCGATTCAAAACCGGATTACGGGCATGAAGCGCATTCTCGATATTGGGCACACAGAGGCGCGGCTCTTTCTCAAACACAAAAGCGCTTATATCTGGCTGTTCTTCGTGCCGATGGCGTTCGTATATTTTATGGGCTTTGCCAACCGCGGCCCGGGCGATCCTTACAATCACAAAGCCCCCGTGCTCATCGAGAATGCCGACACGAATTACCTCGGGCGCATTTTCCTGGATGAACTGAGCGCGCAAAACATGTGGCTCCTGAGCCCCACCAATCGTGAAACCGCAGCGCGCGTCATCCGTATCCCCGCCGAATTCACGGACAATGCCCTGCACCTCAAGCCGACAAAACTGCAATTCCTTCAGCGCGGCGATTCCGGCGAAGCCGACGCCGCGCTCATCGAAGTGCGGCTGGTGCGCGCCCTGATCGCGATGAACGGCCATCTGCTCGAAGCCGCGGCGGAGACGAACACGTTGGAAGCGGTTTCGGAAAGCACGCTCCGCGTAATCATGGCAAAGCCCAACCCGGTCCAGTTAAACGCCCGGTTCGCCGGTCGAAAGCCCTTGCCATCGGGCTACAACTTTTCGCTGCCGGGCAATCTCGTGATGTATCTCATGATGAACTTGCTCATCTTCGGCGGCGCCACGGTGGCCGCGGAACGGCGCAGTGGCGTCATCAGGCGGCTGATGACCCATCCGGTCACCCGAATGGAACTGGTCACGGGAAAGATCTACGGATTGATGTTGCTGGGAGGGGTGCAAATCCTGTTTTTTCTCCTGGCCGGAAAATATCTATTTCATGTCAACCTGGGCGCAAACCTGCCGGCTATCACGCTGACAATGCTCGTTTTCGCCTGGGTGGCCGGATCGTTGGGCGTGCTGGTCGGTTCGCTGACCGCGGCCGAGGACCGCGTGACGGCGATTTGTGTGCTCGCCAGTTTGCTCATGGCAGCCTTGGGCGGATGCTGGTGGCCGCTGGAGATCGGGCCGCCTGCCCTCAAAACCATCGCGCTCTGCACGCCGTCTGGCTGGGCTTTGCAGGCCCTCCATCAGCTCATCAGCTTCGGGAGCGGCCTGGGCGCAGTGCTGACTCCACTGGCTGTGCTGGTGGGCTTTGGCGCAGCGGCAAATATATTGGCAGCCCGGTTCTTCCGCGCATAATCTGAAATTTCAAATTTCAAATTTGAGATTGTTGGTCGAGTCCTGCAACCCTCCGGGTTGGTGTTGGTTTTTCCAAATTGGATTGCCTGCACAGGTTGCTGGCGTTATCTGTAAAGTCGCTTTATCGCAATACCACAATGAAATATTCCCGCTCGATCCACGCGCTTTGTCTTTGTGTTCTTTTTCTGCCCGGACTCCACACTCGCGCAGCCGCGAGCGAGACGCTTCTGTCGCCCGACGGATCGGCGAAGGTCAGCGTAGACACCCGCCAGCTTCCGGACAGCCAGAGCAATTTGTGTTATTCGGTCCAGTTTGGAGGGAGGGACGTGTTGCTGGATTCCCCGATTGGGTTCGAGTTTCGAAACGCCGCGGCGCTCGGCGGTGGTCTGGAGATTCGCAAAGTGACACGGCGCGAGGTGGACGAGAATTGGAAGCGGCTTTATGGCAAACGCAAACAAGTGCGCGATCATTTTAATGAAATGACGCTGGAGCTCCAGGAACGCGCGGCGCCTCATCGAAACCTGGGACTGGTATTGCGGGCTTACGACGACGGGATAGCGTTCCGATATGCGCTTCCAAAGGACTGGGGCGATTTCGAAATGGCCGCGGAACACACGCTGTTTCGATTCCCTGCGGATGCGGCTGTGTGGGCGGCGAATTTCGGCAAATTCCATTCCCCGCAGGAGCAGCAGTTTAAATCGCTCAAACTAAGCCAGCTCGAGACCAACGGCCTGTATGGCTGTCCGTTGCTGGTGGAAGTGGGTCCATCCTTGTGGGCCGGCATTACGGAAGCCGATCTGACGGATTGGGCCGGGATGTATTTTAAAACTGTGGATGGGGAATCCAATGCGGTCGGAACCGTATTATCGCCTCATCCGGATGACACGAACCTGGTTGTTCGCTCGACGGCGCCGCGATCCTCTCCCTGGCGGGTGATCATGCTGGGGAACCGTCCGGGCGCGCTGATCGAATCGGATATTCTGGAGAACCTCAATTCCCCCTCATCCTTTAGCGCGCGGTGGGTGAAGCCTGGGAAATCGGCTTGGGACAAATGGTGGAGTGGCGGGTATGCGCCGGAGGCAAAGTTCAAAGTGGGCATGAACACCGCGACCATGAAGTATTATATTGATCTGGCGGCGGAGATGGGCTGGCGGTACCAGATTGTGGATGAAGGATGGTATGGGGATGCGTTTGCTCCGGGAACAAGGGGCAAGACATGGGAGCCCAATCCCACAGGCAATTTAACCAAACCCATTCCCGACGTGGATTTGCAGCAGCTCATTTCCTATGCGCACAAGAAGGGCGTCAAGCTGATCCTGTGGCTGCATTGGGGACATGTGGACCGGCAGATGCAGGCGGCGTTTCCGCTTTACGAGAAGTGGGGCATCAGCGGAGTGAAAATCGATTTCATGGATCGGGACGATCAGTACATGGTGGAGTTTTATGAGCGTGTGGCGCGGGAAGCGGCCGCGCATCATTTGCTGGTGGATTTCCACGGGGCATTCAAGCCGACGGGCTGGCATCGCACGTATCCGAACGTGATTACGCGCGAAGGCGTGATGGGCAATGAATACAACAAATGGAGCACGAATGTCACACCCGAGCACATGGTGACGATCCCGTTCACGCGGGGAATGCTCGGGGGGATGGACTTCACCCCGGGCGGGTTTCGGGAAAAATCATTTGAAAACTTCCGCGCCGTTGGGGGCGATGCGCCTGGTCCGTTTGTGATCGGCACGCGCGTGCACCAATTGGCGATGCTCGTGGTTTATGAGAGCGCGCTGCAGGTCCTTTGCGACAGTCCCGACAGCTACCGTCAAAGCCCCGCGGGCACAGACTTCCTGAAGGTCGTTCCCACGACGTGGGACGATACCATCGTGATTAACGGTGAGGTGGGCAAATACATCACCGTCGCGCGGCGCTCGGGCAAAGATTGGTACCTGGGCAGCATGTGCGGAACGGATGGCCGCACGCTGCAAATTCCGCTGAGTTTCCTGGGCAAAGGAAAATACCAGGCGGAAATATGGAAGGATGCTTCGCAATCGGCGGATGACCCCGAGCGATTGATAAAACAAAATCAGAAGGTGACGGCGAGGGACACGCTGGAGGCAAGTCTTGCGCCTGCGGGAGGGTACGTCGTGCGGTTCCGTCCGGAGTAGTCCGCGCGCAGCGACGGCCCTACCGAGGGAGAGGTGGGTGAAAGACAGGAGTGATTTTTGATTGCGTAAGAGTTGAAGAGCTGTTGAAAAGTGACGATAGTAAGTGAGCAACTATGAGTGAATCGCTGGATATACGGCGCCTTCTCGAAAAATGGCCTTACGACCCTGAAGACGACATCCGGATTGTCAACGGGGATGACGGACGGGAACTTCTTCAGGTGCGAACCCCGGTGGGAATCGAGCAACTTGAAATGAAAGGCAGGCCTGATGGCGCCCGTCCACACGACAAGGAATCCGCGCTGGAGTTTCAATTGCAACGGCTGGAGGAGTCAAGGAAGGCGGGACTCACTGCCGAATTCGAGCTGGATCCGGAGGACTGCGCGGAGTTGTTTGCCGAAGGAACGCTGTATTATTTCCGGTACGTGCGCCTGCTCCAGCTCAAGCGCTGGGCCGACACCCTCCGTGACACAAGCCGCAACCTGCGCCTGTTCGATCTCATGCATGAGTACGCGCAACAGGAAGAAGACCGAAACCATTTGGAGAAATGGCGGCCGTACATTATCCGCATGAATGCGATCGCCTCCGCGCTCATGTCGCTTGAAAAGGGAGCGCATGACAACGCGGTGGAAATCGTGGAGAAGGCGATTGCGCGGATTGAGGCCATCGAGGATCTCGATGACGAGACGTTTGCGTTTGAACGTTCCCGGTCGGTGGAGGCCTTGCATGAGCTGGAGGATCAGATCAATCGCACCCGTCCATTGTCGACGCTGGAAAGGCTCGAACAGCAATTGACCCGGGCCATTGACCGGCAGGAATTCGAACGCGCTGTGGAATTGCGGGATCGAATCCGGTCCTTAAAAGGCCAGCAGCAGCCTGGAAAACCCGCCAGAGATCGCAAATCCTGAGGGAGGTTTGATATAGGGGCGCACTGTGTGCGTCCGGCTGCGCGCAGCGCGGCCCTGCCGGGAAAGCTCCACACGCTCGCGCGCTCGCCTTATGCCGCGGCGATTTGACTAGCGCGCAGCACAGCCCTACCAGGGACACTCTACGGCGAATACACCTCGAACTCACGCAGCGCGTATCCAAGACCTGCGGCGCTTTGCATTGCGTTTAGCTGGATGTAACGTCCCGAACCCGATACCAGGAAATCCTCCAGCCCTCCGGTTCCACCCGTGGTTGTGTGCACAGTGGTCCAGGCGCTATTGTCGTTGGGGCAAAACCCCAGAAAACAGGAAAATGGGAACCACCCTGCCATTGAGGGTTGGCCGATC
This sequence comes from Verrucomicrobiia bacterium, assembly GCA_035648815.1. Classification (GTDB taxonomy): domain Bacteria; phylum Verrucomicrobiota; class Verrucomicrobiia; order Limisphaerales; family BOG-1460; genus DASRKU01. The sequence continues at coordinate 7,237 of DASRKU010000480.1, forward strand.
TCGTACGAGCGGCGGTTGACACTCCACGGGCCGGTCTCTATTCTGTGGCTGAATCCCTGGCGGCAATGGAGAGTGGAGCCGCCTTGGCATTGAAACACAACAAGCAATCAACAACATGAAAAAAACAATAAGTTGTCTGTGCGCGGTCGGATTAGGCGGACTCCTGAGCGGATGCGTTTCCCCCATCGGGCCGATTGGGGCTGTAGGTGCGGGAATCTATACGGATGTGTCCGGTCCTGTCGCTGTCACGAGCAACACAAGAGGCAGCAAAATGGGTCAAGCCTCTTCCACCGGAATCATCTGCTTCGCCACTGGCGATTCCAGCATCAAGACGGCTGCCGACAACGGTGGCATCACGAAGATCTCGCATGTGGATTACCACACGACCAGCGTGTTGGGAATCTATGCCAAGACGACGGTGACCGTGTATGGCGACTAAGCCTGCATGGCATAAACTGCTTTAAACGAAAGGCCGTTTCCGCGAGGGAACGGCCTTTTTGGTAGGGACATCGCTGCCGCGATGTCCCGCCCGCGTTGAGCGGGCGGAAAGGAATTATTCACGCGCGCCAGCCTGGCCCGCAGATTGCGCCGCTGAACGCGGCGCGAACGGCGCGGCAGCGCCGTTCCTACCGCGTCAGCGCACTGGCTCGACCAGCACGCGGCCGGTCTGGTTGTTGGCCTGGAAGAAGCCGACGCCGAGCAGCGTTTCATTCTCAAAGAGAAATCTTTGAAGCTGCCGTAGTTTCTCTAATCACCGCCTTGCCGTTTGAAACCCAGCAGCCGTGGTTGCAGAAGCCATTCGAGAGTGGCGCCTCCCTCCGGAGTCGGCGCATGCATATCGAGACGGCACAACGCTCCTTTTTTTAACGTCAGGGAAAGTTTTGGGCCGCCGACGCACAGCAGCGAAATAAACACGCTGAGGTACGGCTCATGCCCGACCATGAGAACATTTCTGAGACTGGGCTGCAGTTCATTGAGTTGCGCCAGGAAATCTTTCATGCTGCCGGAGGGCGTCAGGTCGTCTGTAAACCTCAGCTTGCCGGGCTTCATGTGCAGTCCTTCGGCAACCAGTTCCGAGGTTTCCCTGGCGCGCGTCAAGGGGCTGGAGAGAATCACATCAAAGGAAATCTCCATCTGCCCCAGCGCATGCGCCAACCGCTTGGTTCTCTGGATTCCTTTGCGCGTCAAAGGACGCTCGTTCTCTTCGTAACGCGGATCTCCATGCTCCACCGCGTCACCGTGTCGAAGTATATACAGTTTCATTCGCGCCAGTTGGGTTTGGAATCGGAAAGAGGCCTTCACCCCTGCCCTCTCCCGTCCGACGGGAGAGGGAGTAGTAATTACGCATCATAGACATATTCACTTGGAATTCCGGTTCGTGCCAGCGTTTGTTTTGGCTTGGCGGCCGACCCGGGACTGTTCTAATGAACTCCTGTGAAACCCGATCGGCGCGCTGTCATCGATATCGGCACCAACTCCATCAAGTTGCTGGTGGCGGATGTCGCCGGAGATCATGTTGTCCCGCTTTGGGAAGGCAGCGAGCAAACCCGGCTCGGTGAAGGTTTCTATGAGTCGCAGCGGCTGCAGCCCAAATCGATTGCGGCGACCGCCGCCGCGGTGGCCCGGTTCGCAAAGAAAGCCCGCGAATGGGATTCGGTCCGGATTGCCGCCATCGCGACCAGCGCGGTGCGCGATGCCGCCAATGCCGGCGAGTTGCTCTCCGCCGTCCAACACGCTTCGGGTCTCGAGGTTGAAATCATCTCCGGCGACCGCGAAGCGGAATGGGTTTTTCAGGGTGTCACCACCGACCCGCAGCTTGGGCTCGATCCGCTGATGCTGCTGGACGTCGGAGGCGGCAGCACGGAGACGATCCTGGGCCAGGGGCGGCGCAAGCATTTTCAGGCGAGTTTCCCGCTGGGAACGGTGCGGCTGATGGAGCGACTGCCGCCCAGCGACCCGCCCGCGCCCGAACAGCTCAAGGCTTGCCGCCGGTGGGCTCGGGACTTTGTCTCCACGCAAGTGCGCCCGGTCCTCATGCCACGGATGCAGTGGGAAACCAAACCGCACCGGAGCAAAGGCGGAGTCCAATTGATCGGCACAGGCGGCACCGCAACCGTGCTGGCCTGCATGGAGGCGAAGCTCGAAACCTTTGACAGGGCCCGAATCGAAGGCGTCCGGCTCAGTCGCGAGCGCATGGGTTGGCACACCGAACATTTATGGAGCCTGCCCCTTGCCGCGCGCCAGGAAATCGTCGGACTGCCTCGCAACCGCGCGGACGTCATCCTGACCGGAGCCGTCATTTGCGAGGCGGTGATGGAGGAATTTGAATTTGCCGAACTGCGAGTCAGCACGCGCGGCGTGCGGTTTGGGGCGGTGCTGGAGAACTCCTGAAAGGTGGATCACTGCCTGCGCGCCAGTTCATCCTTTACTTTGGCAAGGTCGGCTTGGAACGCGGGATTCGCCTTGAATTCACGCACAATAGCCTGGGCCAGAGTCCGCCCGGCGTAGATGTCGGTCGGGTAATGCCTGCCAATCTCAACTCGATGCCAGCCGATGTTTCTTCCCTCCTCGAGGATGGAGTCCTTCCTGTCGGGAAACAATTCGGCCAGCAACAGGCCCAGCACCATTGCCCGGGTTGAATGGCCGCTTGGATAGCTGTAGCCCTTCTCCAGCGCGCCCCCCGCGGCCGCAAGTTCCAGATCGAGCATGTAAGGCCGGGGCCGTTTCCAGAAATTCTTGGCTGAATCCGTCACGGCCGAAGTTTCCCGCTGCACCTGTTGAAAGAAGGCCTCGGTGACGGGGAATTTGCCGGGTTGAAAGAAAGGACCAATGACGGGGGCGAAACTAAAAATTGTGAATTTTGTTTCAGACCTGCACAGCAACTCCTCTTGCGGCGTGCGGGCTTTGAAGACGGCCACGGTTGATGCCATGTCAGCGGCCTGTTCCGTGGATATTGCGAGCGGCGGCGGCGCCAGCAGCGCGACAGGATCGGGCAGGCCTGCCGGCAGATAGCTCTGCGCAGCGGCCTGGATGCTCGCCGTGGCGCAGACCAACACCAACGAAAGGAGGGCCCGGTTCCGGCGCAACGCCGGGAGGGACAACGAGAGGATTAATTTTATGGAATTCATGAGCGACAGAAATCGGGTTCACATATTTCGAGCCAGGTAATGATCTGCCGTCACTACTATGCGAAAAAAAAAGCGCGCGCAAGGTTCCGGCCGCTCTGTCACCGTAATGTAACAAAGTAGACATGGTTTTGACACGCGCGAGTCCTAGTGTCGTGCAAACACCCGGCGGCGCGTCAGCGGACAAACCCGTTTCGCCGGCTAATCGGGAAGCTAAAACACATGAAAAGATGCATTGTTGCGATGTTCACTCTCTCCGCCACGCTTTTATGCGCGCAGGCTCAACTGGCAATCACCGAAGTCATGACCCAGGAATCGACCAACAACTCCCTGGGCAAAGGATCTGACTGGTGGGAACTTTCCAATTTTGGATCCAGCGACATTGATTTGACGGGTTATCGCTGGAACGATGACGCGCACAATGGGGCGCTGGGCGCCGACCCCTCGCCGTTCACGGGCGTCATCATTCATCAGGGTGAAGCCATCATCGTCACCGAAACCAACGCGGCCATTCATGATGCTGCAACATTCCGGCAATGGTGGGGAATTGGAGCCGGTGTCCAGGTTTTGGTTTGTCCATCGACGGCTCCGGGCCTGAGCCAGAGCGGCGATTCAGTCCGAATCTGGAACCCGAACGCGGCCGGCGCCTCGGATCAGTTTGATGATGCGGACATGGTGGATCGCGTGGATACGGGGGCGGCTCCGCTTATCATGGTTCCGACGTTTAATTACGATACGAACAACGGGACATTTGATTGGCTGAGCACGAACGGGGTTCGGGGCGCATTTAACGCCGCCACCTCGGACGAGGTGGGCTCGCCGGGGGTTCACACGGCGGCAGGTCCGATTGTCATCGTTAAGCAACCCACGCCGAAGACTCTCACGGCGCCGGTGGGAATTCCGGTCAGCTTCAGTGTGGCGGCCATTGGCCTGCCCAAGCCGCGGTTCATCTGGCTCTTCAACGGCTCCCCGGCCAATCTCGGCGCTCTTGGCGCAACGGTTTATTCGGCATTCACCAACAACCAGAGCGTGAGCACGATCAGCTTCGCGAGCGTGCAAACTCTGGACCAGGGCACCTACAGCGTCATCGTCAGCAACGGTGTCCAGGCAAACCTCACAAGCTCCAACGCCGTGCTTACCGTGACCGCATCGCCCCTGGCGCCCGAGGTCAGCTCCGCTCCGCAAAGCGTCTGGGCCTACATTCCGCAGAGCGTCACCTTCAATGTCGACGCGTTCGGAAGCCCATCGCCCACACTCCAATGGAAGCATAACGGCGTCAATATTTCCGGCGAAACGTTCCCCGATCTCGTGCTGTTCCTCTCCGACTCCAATGCCGCGGGAACCTACACCGTCGGCATCACCAACTCCGCCGGGTTCACCAATGTCTCCGCCACACTGACGATCACCCCCAAGCCCAATCTGCGCATCACGGAGGTTGAGCCCAACGAAGCCCCCGGCGGACATGGTGATTGGTGGGAATTGAGCAACCTTGGGACGTTCCCCGTCAGCTTGCACGGCTTCCGCTTCGATGACAGTTCGTTTTCGCTCGCCCAGGCGTACACAATCACCAACGATATTCTCATCGCGCCGAACGAATCGGTAGTTCTGGCCGAGGACATGACCCCTGCCGACTTCGCGACCTGGTGGGGTCCGGATCAGCTTCCTCCCGGGCTGCAGATCATCGATTACCATGGCGCGGGCCTCAGCTTCAGCAGCGCCGGCGACTCGCTCTCAGTATGGAATGCCGCGGCAAGCACCGAATCCGATTACATTGATTCGGTCGCCTTTGATGTGTCGGAGTCCGGGGTGACATTCACGTATGACCCGAGCACGGGCAATTTCGCCGGGACGACGAATGACAGCGCGGGGATCAGTGTGGTCGGGGTCAACGGGGCATTTACGGCGGCGATCAGCGGTGACATTGGTTCGCCGGGCAGCGTGGTAAACACGCCGCTGATCACGAGAATTGGGAAAGCCAACCCAGGTTACACGCTAACCTGGGTCAGCCAGCCAAACTTCCGGTACGCCGTGCAGTATAAAACCAATCTGGTGGATGCAAGTTGGAGCACCCTGACGACGGTGACGGTCGGCAACACCAACCAGTTCAGTTACACGGATGGGACGGCCACCGGCAAGCAGCGATTCTACCGCCTGATTTTGAATCCATGAAACAAAGCACAACATCCCGCGGATTCACTTTGATTGAATTGCTGGTGGTCATCGCGATCATCGCGATCCTGGCCGCCCTGCTGCTGCCGGCGCTGAGTCGGGCCAAAATGTCGGCCCAGCGCATTTCGTGTATGAACAAGCTGCGGCAGTGGGGCATCGGGATCACCATGTATTGTCAGGAAAACGACGGCAACCTTCCCCGCGAGAGCGCGGGTGGGGGCGGCTCCATGTTGAATAACTGGACTCAAGTCATCAACCCGGCCAATGCCGACGTGTGGTATAACGCATTGCCCCCGATGATCCGCGTGCCTCCGGCTTCCGAATTCGGCTCTTCAAAAGCCAACTGGGTGCGCTTTTATGACACCAGCAGACTATTCCAGTGCCCCCAGGCCCATTTTCCAAACGGCGTGGCGGCAAATCCCAATGCACTTTTTTCCATTGCCATGAACTCGAAATTGATCCAGGGCAGCGCCACAACGATTCGAGTCGAAACCGTTAAGAAAACCTCGCAAACGGTGTTCTTTCTGGAGAATCGGCTTGCGGGCGAAACCAAGGTGGATCCCGCCCAGGTGAGTGACAATGATCCAAACGCCAATCTTGGCCAGCCCAGCAGCTTCGCCAACCGCTTCGCAGCGCGCCACTTCGGCAGCGGAAACATTGCCTTTGTGGACGGCCATTCCGCCGCTTACAAGGGATCCCAGGTCGTTGAAACACAGCCGGGCCCCGATCGGGGCAAGGCCATTTTACCACAATTAGAGATTGTATGGACGGCGGATCCGGATGATAATCCCAACTAACTTTGATCGCGTTTCCTGCAGTTTGGGCAGGGCGCGATCGAGACCCAATGCAGAAGAGAAGTTTAGTCAGTTTGAAGAACCTTCTTAGTACAAGCCTAACCCTCAATACTGAAATACCATGAAAATACATTTGCTGCCTCCCCTCATGTCCCTGGTGCTTACGGCTGCCCTGATGCCGGCGAATTCACAGGCTCAACTGAAAATCACTGAAGTCGAATCCAGCGAAGCCGGCAGTGGCAAGGCCGATTGGTTCGAACTGTCCAATTTCGGCAGCACTTCGGTGGATATCACCGGCTATAAAATAGACGACAATTCCCACACGTTTGGGCTCAGCGTCCCCCTCACCGGCGTCACGATTCTCACCGCCGGCGAATCAGCCGTCTTCTTCGAAGTCTCCGGAGGCACGCCTTTGACCGTGTCGGGATTTCGCACTTGGTGGGGGCTGGGCTCGAGTGTCCAGGTCGGCACCTATTCAGGCTCGGGAGTCGGACTGAGCGCAGCAGCGGACGAAGTAAACATCTACGACTCAACCGGTACGCTTATCAACGGCGTTGGTTTCAGTACGGCCACCCCAGGCGTCACCTTCGGGTGGAATCCCACGACTCAAACTTTCGGCGCGTTGAGCTCCAATGGAGTCTTCGGAGCTTATGTGGCCCCGGTGGATGGTGATATCGGATCCCCCGGAGTGGTGCCGGAGCCTGCCAGCTTCGCGATGCTGGGGTTGGGCGCGGCAATGTGGATCGCCCGCCGCCGGTTGGCTTCACGCTAATCTGACAGCCTTTGCTTGTCGCAAAACGCGCAGGTTCGCCTGCGCGTTTTTTTTACCCCC
>DASRKU010000481.1:0-4023 GCA_035648815.1 Verrucomicrobiia bacterium
CATCGAGAGTCCCGGTGCCGGCAATCTGAACTTTTATCGTGATGGGATCCCCCACGGCGACATTGGTTGGGCCCGCCGAGACGTTCATCGAAAAATCCCCGATGGCGCCGTTGAAACCTGGAGGGACGCCCGAGCTGGGGACGGGCAGGACCTGGATGGATGCCTGGTCGGTGGCGAGCGAAACGGTTCTTTGTTCTCTTCCTCCCCAACCCCAGGGATCCCAAATCGGATCGCGATTGTGCGCGGACTGCAGTTCAACCACCAGGCTGGCCGTGACCGGTCCAATGCTCGACGCGCCGGCCTTGATCGGTGTGACGGCGACTTCGATGGGAATGACTGAATAAACGCTGTTGCCGATTTGGACGTTGCGGCGCTGGCCCTGCGCCATTTTGCCGACGTTAAAACCATCGGCAGGAACCGCGGTGAGCCGGAAATTTCCAAAGTTCTGCACCTTCTGATTCAGGTAGAGCTGCAGTTCGACCGGAACGGTTTCGCCCAGGAACAATTCCCGTTTCGGCACCACGAGCTTGAAGAACGCGGGGTCGGCATCGGAACCGCCGATGCGCGGCTGGGAGGCGCCGGGCTTGAGGACGGTCAGTTTGATTGGCTGCGTGGTTAATTTCTGTCCGGCCACGATCGCGCTGATCGGCGGGATGGTGAAGTCGCCGGGTTGCTGGGGCGCGAGGGCAAAGTTGTAAGTGACGGATGAGCTGACCTGGCCGTTGATGACACTGAACTGGCTGGAAGGGCCGATGTAGGAGAACTGCAGGTTGGGTATTGCCGGCAGGGTCGGATCGCTGGAGGGCGAACCGCCTTCGAATGTCAGGGAAAACGTCGCGGTTTCACCCAAAGTGATTGGATTGCGGTCCAGGCCGGCTGTGACAGTGACCGCCGACGAGGCGCCGGCGGACGCGCACAAGAGTGCAACGCACAGGGCAGCAAGTCCAAACCTGCTCCTGGTTGAACGCCTCGCCACCGTATTCAGGTGCCGCCACAAATTGCGCATGCTTCAGTGTTGCCTGCCTGCCTGGGTCCAGGCAAGTGTCAGTTCCATCGTGGAATGGACAAGCTCCGGCGAGTTTTGTTCGATTTCCATGGCGAACATCTCATTGTATAGTCCGCAGCCGTGGCAGTTCAAAACCGGATTGTTAAAATTCAAAAACGCAATCGCGCCCTGGTGCGGCTGGACCAAAGCAGGATCGCCCGCGCCATCCTGCGCGCCGCCCGGTCCATCGGCGGTTTCAGCGCGGATGTGGTCCCCGGAATCAATGAACGGTTGTTTCAATCGCACGGGACCGAGGACGCCATGGCGGAATTCCTTTCCGAGAGCGTGGTGGTTTGCCTGAATTCGGAACCGCACCACATGACATCCAATTTCCCGCCGACCATTGAAATGATCCAGGACGAAGTGCTGCACGTCTTGCGCAGTTACGGTCTGCAGAACACGGCGGATGCTTACGCGTGCTACAGGTGGGGACGGCATTGGCTGCGAGAGGGCGCGATCGGCCCGGAACAATTCGCCGGGAACGGCTTTCCGCAACTGGAAATGGACAAGACGCTGCAATGGAACCGCGCCCACGGCTGCGACACCGTGCATGGACTTAATCAACTGGTGAGGAACGGCGGCATCAAGGGTTTGATCGGGGCAGCCATCGCTGAATACGAACGGGGGCTGGATAATGCGGCGGCGGAAGTCATCGCGCGGCTGAATCGCGGCAGCCGGATCCGGCTGCTGTGGATCACCGGCCCGAGCTGTTCGGGCAAAACGACCACGACGCTCAAGCTGACCGCCCGGCTGAAAAAGGCGGGAGTGCGATTCCTGGCGTTGAACCTGGACGATTATTTTTGGCCGCTGGTGGAGCATCCCACCGATTGGATCAACGACCGCAATTTCGAAACTCCCGAGGCGCTGGACATTGAACTACTGAATCAGCACCTGCGCGAATTGCTCGAGGGGAAAACGATTGAAAAGCCCGTTTACAGTTTCAAGGAAGGCCGCCGGGCTGGAACAGAACACATTCGTTTGGAGCCCGACCAGGTCTTGTTGCTCGATTGCCTGCACGGGCTGTATCCGCCCATCACCGAAGGGATCGAGCCATCCGCCCAATTCCGGGTGTATATCGAAACGCTGAACATGATGTATGAAGGCGACGGGAGCAGCGGGCGACTGACGCGGTTTACCGATGTGCGATTGATGCGGCGCATGTTGCGGGACGCGCGGCATCGCAATCACAGCCCGTTGCGGACGATGCTTCACTGGCATTACGTCCGGGCGGGAGAGTTGTTCAGCATTCTTCCGTTGCGCGGCCTTGCGGACGCCGTCCTGAACTGCGGCCTGCCTTTTGATGTCCCGGCATTGAAAGCATACCTGGGAGGCGCCGAAGGCTTGTTGCCGAAGTCGGAAGCACTGAAGCCCTACGAAGGGTTTTTAGACGCCCGCATTCGTCACGAACACATCCGGAGGTTGCTGGAGGATAGTGAAGGCCTAAGCCCCGCCCAGCTTTCGAATGATGATTTGATCCCCGACGACGCATTGATCCGTGAATTCATCGGCGGCGGAACGATTCCGATTCCGCACAACGACTGAAAACAAGAATTTTTGACCACGGATTGACACGGATCAAGCCGGTAGAGCTGCGCTCCGCGCAGCCGGGCGCACGCAGCGCTCCCCAGCAGTCTGAATGGGTTCTTCCCACTCCTTTTGACCAGAGCGCCCCTCCGTCATCTGTCGCATCAATCGCCAACTCAAAAAATACAAAAATCAGATGTGACCACAGGATTTGTTCGCGACTCCTGAAGCGGGGTGCCCAGAAGACTCGGCTGAACAACCACGAAACACACGAACTACACGAAACCAGAAAGTGCATCATTGAGGCGCTTAAAATCAGCTTCGCTGGTTCGATCAACCTCAGCCGTCTCACCCCCTGCCCCTTTTCGTGTGCTTCGTGTGTTTCGTGGTACCCACTCCTACCCTCAATGTCGCATCAGTCGTTCAAACCGCCTGATGGCTGCCTGAAGTCATCGTTGCTTAAACACATTCTTCATTTCCGTCACGATCCGTGAGGTGGGCAGGTTAGTGTTGCCATTGACCATGTGAACAAAATTATCTGCCAGGATTTCATCAGGATGAATAATGTAATGAGTATTCCTGCCCACCTGTGCGAAGTAACCTGGAGCTTCTTTTGGATCGACGAGGAGCGGTCTGCCGTCAACAAGCCTGGGTTGCCATCGGCTATCCTGGTTTGTTATCACGAGCAACTTAAAGACGAGATAATTAAAAAACTCACCACCCTTCTGAACATCGTATTGCGCCGTCGAAGCGTATAGAATCGGAACCATGGGAAAAATTTGGTTTCCGTTGGTAATACTGATGGCCCATCCATCTTGCACACCATCCGGATTGGTGATTTTTCGCAGCCGAAGTTCCTCCGGGTATTCGATTGCGCTCACTGTGGTAAACCCAATAATTCGATAGAGTTGTTTGCGCAAAACCTGGTTGTGTCGGGACAGAATGTGAAAGAGCTCATGGGTGATCAGCTGTTCCAGGCCGCTTTCCGGAGAACGAACGTCCCGCTGAGCAAGAACGATGGCATTTTGTCGAGTGTAGCTGGCATTTCCTTCCTCGTTTCCCGAGGTTTTGATGAGCAAGATAGTGGAGGGGAACGGCAGATTCCACGGAGCCAGTCGTTGTTTGAGAGTCTGCAACACGGCAGTCACTTTATTGGTTTCATCCGGCAGCCAAGGCAGGGCACTGCGACCTGCAAACTCCAGAAACTCTATTTCTGTGACCTCGCCATTCGTTTTCATCCGGGCAGATCTGTCAAAAGGACTTAGTGCAGAAATAAATTCATCCCGGTTGGTGAGAATATTCCTGGCGGCATCTACTGTGGCGAAAGAGACCAGACAATTAGGGCCCAAGACGATCTCCTGGGCAAAGGATGAACCTGCGGCTGCCAGCATCAACACGATGATGGCTTTGACGAATATTTTGTGCGCGGTCATCGTTCCTTCTGGGTGGGTGGT